>CAKTXB010000096.1 GCA_934630555.1 uncultured Oscillospiraceae bacterium | reverse complement strand
GCGGCCCATTCTTTTCTGCCTTGCCAGAAAAGAATGGGGAGAAAAGAGGCGCTTTAGGACGCGTGGACTTCTACCGCGCTGCCACTACTGAAGCCCCCAAACTAGCAACTAGTTGCAAACGAACGTACTCTCCCAAAAGGAACTACCCCCTCCAAGCTCGCCAGAGCAACACCCCAAACTTGTAACTCGTTGCCTCAGAACAGGTGCAAACAATCCCCACTGCCTCAAAAACCAAGGCCGCACCTACGTTTTCGCCGGAACTGCCCTACCTAAGAACCAACTTCCAACAAAAACAGGCAACAGCGCAGCGCCTTGCCCCGCAGTACCACGAAGCATCTCCACCTCCCACCTCCGGCGCACTCGCTCGGCACTGCCCTCACGCTCCCCCGGGGGATTAATCCAAAAAAGGGGGCGCGCACGCCCCCTTTATTGGCCGTCGGGGGATCGTCAAGGGGGCCCATCGGAAGGCCCCCTTGACCGCCTTTCTTTACACCGCCGGCGGCGCTTTCTTTCCCCGCGGGAAAGAAAGGGGGGCCGAGCCGCCCTCCTAGTAGGCACTGCCAGAATAAAATGCAAAAACCAAAGGTTTTGCAAAAACAAGGGGCCGCGGGGCAAAGCCCCGCACTCCCCGTTGCAGGCACTGCAAGTAAATCGTAAAACCTACAGGTTTTGCAAAACAAGGGCCACCGGGACGAAGCCCCGCAATAACGGGGCCCAGCGGGGCAGCGCCCCGCCGCTCACTTCAGATCCTTGGTGTCAACGATCAGCGTCACCGGCCCGTCATTGACCGACTCCACCAGCATTTCCGCTCCAAACGCGCCATGCTGCGGTGCAAACCCCAGCCGGGCGCACTCCGCCAGAAACTGCTCATAAAGCGGGATGGCCGTCTCCGGCCGCGCCGCGCCGATAAAGCTGGGCCGCCGCCCGTGGCTGACGTCGCCGTACAGCGTAAACTGGCTCACCACCAGCACGCTGCCGCCCACATCCGCCAGCGACAGATTCATCTTGTCGTTCTCGTCCGTAAACACGCGCAATCCGCAGATCTTCTCCGCCAGCTTCCGGCATTTTTCCGGCGTATCCTCCGGCGCAATGCCAAGCAAGATCAAAAATCCGTGTCCGATCGCCCCGCTCACCGCGCCGCCGATCGTCACCGATGCTGAGCGCACCCTCGTCACAACTGCTCTCATCGTTTCCCTCCGTCAGTTAATGCCGCGGCGGATCTGCCGCACGCCCGAAATGCCGCGCAGCCGCGCACAGATGCTCTCCAGCTCCGTCACGCTGTGCACCGCAAACGTCAGCGCGATCAGGCACTGCCCGTCCGGCACATTGCGCGCGTTCATCTCGCTGATGCGCACCCGCAAGCTCGTCAGGATCGTCGCAATGTCCAGCATCAGCCCGTCGCGGTCCGTACCGTCGATCTCCAGCGACGTCATAAACGTCGCGTCCGGCGTTTCGGCCCACGTGACCTTCACCCAGCGCCCCTTCTGCGCGGGGTCGTCCGCGCCTCTGGCGTTCGGGCAGTCGCGCCGGTGGATGGACACGCCGTAGCCCTTCGTGATAAATCCGATGATGTCGTCGCCCGGCACCGGCGCGCAGCAGCGGCTGAACTTCACCATGCACGAGGCAATGTCCTCCACCACCACGCCCGACGTATTCGGCGTACCGGCTGCCGGCGGCTTGATCTGCAAAGGCTGCTCCTTGGCCGTCTGCGCGCGGCTGGCCTTCGTCAGCTCATCCTTCACGCGCCCCACAGCCTTCAGCGCCGTCAGGCCGCCAAAGCCGATCGTCGCATACAGATCGTCCAGCGACGCAAAGCTCACCTTTTTCAAAACGACCGGCAGCAGCTCGTCGTCGTTCAAAACCGCCGGGTCAATGCCAATGTGCCGCAGCTCCGCCTCAAAGCTGGCCTTGCCGCGGATGATGTTCTCCTCGCGCTTTTCCTTCTTGAACCACTGCTTGATCTTAATGCGCGCCTGGTTCGATTTGCAGATATTCAGCCAGTCGCGGCTCGGCCCCTTCGCCGATTTGGACGTCAGCACCTCCACAATGTCGCCATTGTGCAGCGGCACGTCAAAGCCCGCGATGCGGTTGTTGATCTTCGCCCCGATCATCGAGTTGCCGACCGCCGAGTGGATGGCATAGGCAAAGTCAATGGGCGTCGATCCCGCCGGCAGGCTCATCACCTTGCCCTTGGGCGTGAACACGAACACCTCGTCGTCGAACATATCCACCTTCAGCGAGTGGATATAGTCGTCGGCGTCCGTGTCCTGCTGGTTTTCCAGCAGCCGGCGCACCCATTCAAATTCCTTCTCCGTGCCGCCCTCCACGTGCTGCTTATATTTCCAGTGCGCCGCCACGCCGTATTCCGCCGTCTGGTGCATTTCCCACGTGCGGATCTGCACCTCAAACGGAATGCCCTGCGAGCCGATGACCGTCGTGTGCAGCGACTGATACATATTCGGCTTCGGTGTGGAGATATAGTCCTTGAATCTGCCCGGAATGGGGTTGAACAGGTCGTGGATGTGCCCCAGCACGTTGTAGCAGTCGGCAATGTTGTCCACGATCACGCGGAACGCGTACAGGTCATACAGCTCGTCGATGGTCTTGTTCTGCGCGCGCATCTTGCGATAGATGGAATACGTGTGCTTCACACGCCCATAGATCGAGCCGTGAATGCCCACCGACGCCAGCCGGTCCGTGATCTTCCCCTGGATGGCGTTCATAAAGCTGTTGGCGCTCTGCTCGTTTTTCTTCAAATAGTCCATGATCTGCTGGTAGCCGTCGGGGTCGAGATACTGTAACGACACGTCCTCCAGCTCCCACTTGATCTTCTGCATACCGAGCCGGTGCGCCAGCGGCGCGTAGATCTCCATCGTTTCCATCGACTTTGAGATCTGCTTGGCCGGAGTCTGATACTGCAGCGTGCGCGTATTGTGCAGCCGGTCTGCGATTTTAATGAGAATGACGCGGATGTCCTTGGACATGGCCATGAACATCTTGCGCAGATTCTCCATCTGCTGTTCTTCCATGGTGGAATACTGCACGCGCGTCAGCTTTGTAACGCCCTCCACCAGCTCCGCCACCGTTTCGCCGAACTGGCGGGAAAGCTCCTCAAAGCTGGCGTCCGTATCCTCCAGGCAGTCATGCAGCAGCGCCGCGGCAATGGCGTCCGTGTCCAGTCCGATCTCGGCCACGATCTCCGCCACGGCCAGCGGGTGGATGATATACGGCTCGCCGGACTTGCGCAGCTGGTTTTTATGCTTTTCATCGGCGTAGCGATACGCCGCCTCAATGACGTCCATGTCGGCCGTGGGCGTATAGCGCCGCACGGCCTGTATCATGGAGCGATAATGTTCTTCCTTTGTTTCCATGGGTTCACCGATCCTTCAGTTGTTTCAGGTGCGCCAGAATGGAGCTCTGCTCCAGATCGACCTTGCGCCCGTCGGGGCACAGACACACGCGCACCGTGCGCTGCTGCCACTGCAGGCGCAAAAGCCGCTGCTCGCTGAATATATCCAGACAAATATGTATCCGGGCGCTTGAAAAGCTGCTCCCCGTCAGGCGCGAGAGCACGCGGCTGAGGCAGCCCAGGTCGCCTGCAAAGCGTCCAGCCTGCGCATTGGCCGCCAGATAGCGCCACACGACCACAAAATCGCGCCGCTGCGGCAAAAGCGCCGCCGCCTCGTCGGGCTGTATCTCCTCGCCGCGCCAAAAGCGCTCATAAATGCCGTCAGCCAGCTCCTGTCCGGTGCGCGCGCCCTCGTCCGGGCGGATGTCGATGAGATTCAGCTGCACCGAGCGCGAAGCGCGAAATTCGTTGATCTGCGGCGTAAATGCGATCTCCACCACATCGCCCACAGCGATGCCTGCGCGCAGCGCCGTGGCTGAAAAGAAGATCGCCGCAAAGCTCCGCCGTCCGTGCGCCAGCCGCAGCCGCAGATGCTTGCCGCCGCCGACCTCCGTCAGCTCCGTCACAGTCAGCTCGTCCATGCACAAAACCGGCCGCGGGCAGCCCGCGCCGCACGGCTCCAGTTCCTCCAGCGCCGCCACATTTTCAAGGCTCAGCAGCTCCGGCGGGATCCTGCAGTCGATCTGCAATGCCGCCGTACACGCGTCTGAGCGCGCAAATTCTCCCGCACAGGCGCACATCGCCGTGCGGAACCCGTCGATCTGGTCGCGCCGAATGGTAAAGCCAGCCGCCAGCTCATGGCCGCCGTAGCTTTCCAGATGCTCCGACAGCGCCGCCAGGGAGCGGAACAGATTGAACCCGCCATACGACCGCGACGAGGCCTTTCCCTTGTCGCCGTCCAAGCAGATGAGAAACGTCGGGCAGCCGTATTCCTCCGCCAGCCGCGAGGCCACAATGCCCACCACGCCCTGGTGCCAGCGCTCGTCCGCGAGCACGATCGCCTCCGGCGCGCGGTCCTGCGGCAGCATGGAAACAGCCTGCCGGTAAATGTCGCTTTCGACCTCCTGCCGGCGGCGGTTGAGCCGGCACAGCTGCTGCGCCAGCTGCTGCGCGCGGGCCGTGTCGCGTGTCAAAAACAGCTCTGTGGCCACGTTCACCTCGCCCATGCGCCCGGCGGCGTTGATGCGCGGCGCCAGCGTATAGCCGATCAGCCCCGCCGTCACCGGCAGCCGCGCGCCGCACTCAGCCATGAGCGCGGCAAGCCCGGGCCGCTTCGGGGCCTCCAGCGCGGCCAGCCCGCGCGCCACCATGGTGCGGTTCTCCCCCACCAGCGGCATCACATCCGCCACCGTGCCCAAGCACAAAAGGTCGCAGTACTGCTCCAAAAGCGCCTGCTGGTCGCCCGCGATCGCAGCCGCCAGCTTAAACGCCACGCCCACGCCCGCCAGCGTCCGGCCCACAGCCGGATGTCCGGGGCGGTGCGGGTCCACGATGGCGCAGGCCTGCGGCAGCTCCGTTTTGCATTC
This sequence comes from uncultured Oscillospiraceae bacterium, assembly GCA_934630555.1. Taxonomy (GTDB): domain Bacteria; phylum Bacillota; class Clostridia; order Oscillospirales; family Oscillospiraceae; genus CAG-170. The sequence goes on along the minus strand of CAKTXB010000096.1, from coordinate 2,309 downwards.
ATGGTGGTCCGTCACCACCAGCTCCATGCCAAGCCGCGCGCACAGCGCCGCTTCGTCCAGCGCCGTAATGCCGCAGTCCACGGTCACAATGAGCCGCACGCCCTGCCGCCGCAGCGTTTCAATGGCCATGGGGTTCAGCCCATAGCCCTCCTCCAGCCGCGCCGGGATATAGCTCATCACATCGCCGCCGCGCGCGCGCAGAAACTCCGTCAGCAGACACGTGGCCGTAATGCCGTCCACGTCATAATCGCCGAACACACAGATCTTCTCGTTTGCCTCCAGCGCCCGCTGCACGCGCGCCCGCGCCTTTTCCATATCCCACAGCGCGAAGGGATCGCTCAGCGGCTGCGCCGTCGATAAAAATTCCCGCGCCGCCTCCGGCGCGTCATAACCGCGGCTGCACAGCACCGCCGCCGTAATGGGAGAGTAGCCCGCGCGCTCCAGCGCCGCGCACGCCTCCGGCTCATAACTTTGGGCAATGGCCCACGTTCCGTACTTCACTTCCGATACACATCCATAAATCCTTTTTTCGGCTATTATAGCACCGTGCCTGCCATATCACAACGAAAAAATGTGAATTTTGTGCCGCTGGTGAAAATTTCGCCTCCTTCCCGTCGCATTTTGCCCCCTTTTTCACAAAAACCGTGCTAGGCTGTATCTGAAAACCGGCGATGTGACCGGCAGCGAGGACCTTTCGTGCTGAGCAAGACGTTTTTCGCAGGAATGCCGGCCGTATTTTAAGGAAACCTGACGCAGCGCAGCGTGAGACCGCCCGCAGCCCCGCGCCGCGGCCGCCCGGCGCGGCTTGCCTGGGTCCGCGCGATGCCGGTCTTCCGATCTCCGCGTTCCAAGTACCCAAAAGGAGGCGTGCGCATGAAGCGCTCCAAACACCGGCGCCGCCTGCGCCGCGCCGTGCTCGTGCTGGCGCTGCTGGCATTCGGCTGGTTTGAAAATTATACCGTCCGGCTGCAAACCGTCCGAATCTTCGCGCCCCGCCTGCCCGCCGCGTTTTCCGGCCTGCGCGTCGCGCAGCTGTCCGACCTGCACGGCATGCACTTCGGCCCCAAAAACGCGTGGCTTTTGCGCTGCGTGCAAAATGCCCGGCCCGACCTCATCGCCCTCACCGGCGATCTGGCCGACGCGCACACCGAGCTGGACACGCTGCGCCCCACCCTGCAGGCCCTCTGCCGCATCGCCCCGGTCTATTTCGTCACCGGCAACCACGAATGGGTGCTGCCGCGCGCCCGGCGGCAGGCGCTGTTCAAGCTGCTGGACAGCTGCGGCGTCACGCGGCTGGAAAACCGCTATGTTCCCCTCCGCCGCGGCGATGCCACCCTCTGGCTCGCCGGTGTCGGCGACCCCAACGGCCCGGCCGACCAGCCCGCGCCGTCTGCCCTGTTTGCAGCGCTCCGCGCCGAGGCCGGCCCGGACGCGTGCATCCTCCTGCTGGCCCACCGCAACGACCTTCTGGATACATGGGCGCAGCTCGGCGCAGACGTCGTGCTCTGCGGCCACGCGCACGGCGGCGTCGTGCGCCTGCCGGGTCTCGGCGGCCTGTTCGGCCCGCAAAAGACGTGGCTGCCGGAATTTGACGCCGGGCTGTTTTCCCGCGGCGGCACGCAGATGTACGTCAGCCCCGGCCTTGGCACGCTGCGCGGCCTGCCGCTGCGGCTTTTTGACCGCCCCACCGTGTCGCTGCTCGTGCTCACGCCGGAAAAAGCCCCGGAAACGTAAACTTTTTATAAACACTGCCCCGCCTTTGTTGCCTTTCCCGGGCGCTGCGCTATAATAATGGGCAGCAAAAGGATTTTGAAAGGCAGGATGCAGCATGTTTCGGAAACTGGGCGACAGTCTGCGGCGCTTTCTCGCCGGACGTTACGGCAGCGATCCGCTCAACCGCTTTCTCATCTATGTAGCGCTGGGCTGTCTGCTGTTGGGTGCGCTGGGCGGAAACTACCTGGCGCCATGGCTGAGCATATTCAACCTCATTGCGTATATCCCGCTCCTCTGGGGCATCGTGCGGATGTTCTCCCGCAATTTTGCCGCCCGCCGGCGTGAAAATACAGCCTATCTGCGCTTCTGGACGCGCATGAAAGACCGGCAGAACTGTTATTTTAACTGTCCGCGCTGCGGCCAGACCGTGCGCGTGCCCCGGGGCAAGGGCCGCATCAGCATCCGCTGCCCCAAATGCAGCGAACGCTTTGAAAAAAAGACCTGACACAAAAAACCGTGCCCCCTACCCGGGCGGCACGGTTTTGAGCGTGTCAAAAAAGTATTTTTGACACGCTTTCAAACGCGGACCGCTGCGC
>CAKTXB010000095.1 GCA_934630555.1 uncultured Oscillospiraceae bacterium | reverse complement strand
GGAGTACACCATCTCCGTCACGGCCAGACTCAAAGACCGCGACGAGCCCATCCAATACACCATCACCCTCCGCTATTCCAGCGACATCCGCCTGTATCTCGACTATGAGATCGAGGTCGACGGTGTGAAGCAGCCCATGACGGTTTCCTGTGAGAACAAAGGCAGTGTCCGCACGCCCGAAGTCTATACGAACCAGCTTACATATGATGAGCTGTCCTATACCCTCCGTACGGACACGGCCTCCGATACACCGCTCACGATCACCGGTGCAAAATTCACCGCGCCGAATGCCAATCCCCGCAGCGCGGATGTTCCGAGCGGTCAGCTCATTCTTGCCACCATGAACGGCGCGGCTGCGGAGAACACGCTGGACGTCACGGCCACCGACGCTGCCGGCAATTCCTACAGCTTTACCTTCCGCATTCCCTACAAACCCATCGGTGACGGCAAGGTCGAGTTCGACGTCCGCGGCGTCGATGAAAACACGCCCGTCACAAACGGCGCAGAGGTGACCATTTCCATCCGCGCATGGTCGGTCGATGCCGAGGGCAGCTATCTTACCGAGATCGACGGCCGCGAAAACACCAGACTGACTGTCACCGTCACCGACGACACCGGCACGCCGGATATTGTCCAGCGTGCCAGCAAGTCCGGCAAATTTCAGGAATACAAGCTCGTTCCCAATAAAGTAGCGCGCGGCGATGAAAACAAACACACACTGCGGATCGAGGCAGAGGATGAATACGGCAATCAGGGTACATACGAACTGACCTTCCCGGGCCTCAATACCGAAGCAGGCCAGCCCATCGGCACGGCCACCATCCGCATCGACCTCACGGCCCTTGGGCTTGGGGTCGTTGACTCCGTGCAGTACACGGTTCTGGCTGAAGAACCCATCTCCTACAGCATTGCCAAGGCCGTTTGGGGCGAGGATATGGGCGAACCGTTCGGAAAGTCGGAGCAGGTCCTGTGGCCTGACGGCACACACAGCTTCGGCGGCACGCTGGACGATAACTTCTATCTGGAAATGCTCGATGACGGCTCCAACCTCGGCAGCCGCGCCAGAACGCTGAATATCAGCAGCTGGATAGAGCTTGGCGACACCGAGCAAACGCAGCTTGCGGCCATCGACGCGCATTTCGGCGCGGACAGCGGTCTGGCAGTTCTTTGGCGCTGCCTGCGCCGCAACAACGTCGAGCCCAGCGGCGGCAGTGAAGGCCGCCTGCGCGAATATGACTTCACCATGGGCTCCGGCTGGCTCTACTGCCTGAACAACGACTATTACCCGGGCGAGGCCATGTCCGCCCGCTATCTCACCGATGGCGACGTGCTGACGCTTCGCTTCACGCTGGCCTACGGCTGGGATGTCGGCAGCGGCGACTCCGGTTACGGCAACAGCGCCGGATACTGCGTCCGCGCCGCGAACGGCACGATCGAAGTGGCCCACGCATTTGAAAAAACCGGCGAAGAGGGGGCGGTGCAGTACATTTGCCGCCACTGCGGCACAGTGCAGGCCTGCCCGCACGAGCATACCGAATTCCAAAGCGTGGACGACCAGCAGCACAGCGAGGTCTGCCTTGACTGCGGCGAGACCGTCCGGACGGAGGATCACAATACCAGCCAGCACCCGCTGACCTGCACGTCGCTGGATGACGAACAGCACACTGCCGAATGCACCATCTGCGGCTGGAGCGCCGGGCAGGCGCACGACTGGAAGATCACCGAAGAAAAAGAACCGAACTGCACCGAAGATGGCTTTGTCCGCAAAACGTGCGCCGCCTGCGGCCATGAAGTCACAGAACCCATCCCGGCAGAGGGGCACAGCTTTACGGATAACTACGCGTACGATGCCGAGGCACACTGGAACGTCTGCTCTGTCTGCGGTGCGATCGACGAAGCTTCCCGCGCGCCCCATACCAACGGCTGGGCCGGCGACCGCGAAGGTCATTGGCACGTTTGCGACATCTGCGGCTACGACGGCGGCGGCGCCCATGAAGCGCACGCCTACGATGAAAGCTGGATCTGTACCGTGTGCGGCAACACGCACAGCGATCTTTGCGGCGGCACGCCTGAACTTGACAGCGCGGCCTCCGACTGCGCGCAGCAGGTCTGGCGCTGCCCGCACTGCGATTACGATGTCACCATTCGCGGCGACTTCCACGACTATGTTGATGGCTTCTGCACCATCTGCGGCAGCCCCGATCCGGATTCCGTTGCCCCCGGCGGCGGAGATGACGGCGACGGCGACGGCGCGTCCGAATGACACCTGAAAAGAGGAAACTACCATGAATCAGAACGTACAAACCATCCTCCACGAGATCGAAACGGTCATCGTGGGTAAAGACGAGATCGTTGAAAAGATCCTCATGGCCATTCTGGCTGAGGGCCATATCCTCATGGAGGACGTGCCGGGTGTCGGCAAAACGACCACGGCGCTCACGTTTGCCCGTGTGCTGGGGCTGGATACCCGCCGCGTGCAGTTCACGTCCGACACCGTTCCGTCCGATGTCATCGGCTTTTCCGTCTATGATAAATCCCGCGGCGATTTTGTCTACAAGCCCGGCGCGGTCATGACCAATCTGCTGCTGGCCGATGAGATCAACCGTACCTCCAGCAAAACGCAGTCCGCGCTGCTCGAGGCCATGGAGGAGCGCCGCGTCACCGTGGACGGCCAGACCTATGACCTGCCGCACCCGTTCATCGTTCTTGCCACACAGAACCCCACCGGCTCTGCCGGCACGACCATGCTTCCAAATTCTCAGCTTGACCGTTTCCTCATCCGCGTCAGCATGGGTTACCCGGACTTCAAAAGCCAGGTCAGCATCCTGCGTGACCGCCACGACCACAACCCGCTGGACGGCGTGCGTCAGGTCGTCACCAGGCAGCAGCTCGCAGCGCTGACCGATGAGGTCCGCCGCGTCGAAATTGCCGACCCGGTCTATGAATACGTCACCACGCTTGCCGAAGCCACGCGCAGCCATCCGCTCTCCGCGCTCGGCGTCAGCCCGCGCGGCGCGCTGGCCGTCTGCCGCATGGCCAAGGCCTATGCCTATCTGCAAGGCCGCGACTTCGTTATGCCCGAGGACGTCGCCGCCATCTTCCCGGATGTCTGCGCCCATCGCCTCATGCTCAGCGCCAAGGCCCGCATGATGGAACAGAGCGCCGAAAGCGTCCTCGCGGAGATCCTGCAAAAAACCGACATGCCCGTCCTCAAAAGCTGGTCGCGCGCATGATCGGACTGAAACTGCTCTGGCTCGTGCTCACGCTGGTGCTGGCCGCACTGGCCGTTCTCACTGCCAGCTGGCCCCTTACCGCGCTGACGGTAGCGCTTATTTTGCTGCCGCTTTTAAGCCTCGCGTGCAATATCCCAGCGGCAAAGCGTGTGAAGCTCACCATGACCGCACCCATCAATCTGCGCAAGGGCGCGGCAGGGGAGGCCGTCCTCACCCTGCAAAACACCACCCCGCTGCCCATCTGCCGTGCGGTGTGCCGTGTGCGGGCCACCAATCTGCTCACCGGCGCTGCGCAGCTGCTGCGCGCGGAATGCGCCCTGCCGCCGCGTGCCGCGCGCACCGTGCCGCTCACCATCGCATCCGACCTCTGCGGCCGTGTCCGCCTTGAGGTCGCGAGTCTGCGGCTCTATGACGCTTTCGGCCTCATCGGCATCCGGGCAAGCGCCACGGCGCACGCCTCTGTCACCGTGCAGCCCGATACGTTCGGGCAGCATGTGACCATCCTGCCCGTACCGGCGCAGCAGGCCGACGCCGAGACCTACGCGCCGGACCGCCCGGGCTATGACCTTTCCGAGCCCTATCAGATCCGCGAATACGTGCCCGGCGACAGCCAGCGCCAGATCCACTGGAAGCTCTCGCAGAAGTTCGGCAAGCTCATCGTCCGCGATCCGTCGCTGCCCGTCACGCACGACCTGGCCGTGTTCTGGGAGCGCACGCAGCCGGACTGCCCCGCACGCAATACCGACGTGCAGGCCGAGGCTGTCGTGACGCTCTGCAAAACACTGCTCACAGACGGTGTGCCGTTTACGCTCTGCTGGAATGACCCGCAGCAGGCGGGGCTTGTGCAGTTTCCCATGCAGGAGCTGGATGATCTCGTCGCCGTGCTCCCGCGTCTGCTGTCCGCCGCCGCGTCCAATGGTGCAAGCGGCCTGGCCCAGCTCACGCAGGACAGCGGTCTGATGCTGCTTTCCCACCTCGTCTACATCACCGGCGGCGCTGCCGACCTTGACATTCCTGACTGGCCCGGCCAGTTCACCGTCCTGTGCTGCGCCGATGCCGCCCCGGATGCCGCTGTCCGTTTTGACGCGGCCCATTACACCGAACAACTACAGGAGCTGACCGTCTAAAAGGAGGGCGTCGCGCTTGAAACAGAATATTCCCACGCTGCACTTTACCGCGCGCCCACAGTCGGACGGTTTGTCCTTGGAGCTTTGCACCGCCGCACTGTTCGTAACGCTCGGCGGCCTTCTGCTCACCGCGACCGGCAGTACAGCCCTTTCCGGCCTCACCGCCGCATTTTTTACCGTGGGTCTGGCCGTGCTTGCACTGCGCTATGCGGCCGCGCGCCTGCAAAAACTGCAGCTGTTCTATCCCGCGCTGCTGGCGCTGCTGCTTCTTGCAGCGCTCATCGGCCACAGCGTGCTCACAAACGCTGCCGCGCAGCTGCAAAATGCCCTGCGTGACCAGCTCGCAGCCCGCCGCGGCCTGCTCATCGCCTATGCAGGCGCAAAGGACGGCAGCTGCATCCTGCTCGGCCTTGTGGCCGGCGCACTGTCCGCGCTGCTCTGCCGTGCGCTGTGTATCTGCCCGCCGCTTGGCAGCGTTCTCTGCGCCGCCATATCGGCGCTCTGCGCGTACTTTCTCGCGCCGGCTGTCCTTTGGATGGCCCTGAGTGCCGCCTGCGCCGTCTGGCTGCTTGCCCGCTGCGGCTGGCATGGCCGCCCCGGCCTGACCGGCGTGCTGGCCTGTGCGCTGCTGACAGCCATCCTGTGCGGCGTCTGCGCCGCCTCCGGCCTTACCGCGCCGCTGCAAAATGCGCAGTCCGGCGTTCTGTCGGCCCTGCACACCGCACGCTATGAAGCTGCCGAAGGCCCGCTCCCCGAGGGTGACCTCGCGGCGCCCATTCCCGAAGCGGGAAACGCCCAGCAGCTCACGGTAACGGCATCTGGCACGCAGGATCTCTACCTCCGCGGCTTCATCGGCGACAGCTACAGCGCCGGCCGCTGGACGGCGCTTGACCCAGCGCGCACAGCGGAGCAAAAAGATCTGCTCTACTGGCTGCACCGCTCCGGCTTTGACGCACAGAGCCAGCTGGCGCTGGCCGCGTCCTGCATGGGCCAAACGCCGCTTGACAGCGTATCCATCTGTGTCCAGAACGCCTGTGCTGCCTATCGTTACGAGCCTTACAGTGTCACATCCGGCACAAACGGCGTCACCGCGGGCCGCCTCATGCCGTCGGCGGTACAAACAGCCGGCCCGCGCGGCCAGCGCAGCTATTCCTACCAGACACTCGATGCAGCCGCCGATACCATCGTGCCGCTGCTCACATTCCTGCAAACCGACCAGTCTGCCCAAACACAGACCTATCTCCAGCAGGAGAGTGCCTACCGTGCCTTCGTCCGGTCCTATGCACTGGATGTGCCCACAGAATTTACAAACCAGTACGGCGCCTTGCTCCGCCAGTACGGCGCGCCGGATCAGGATGCCGCTGCCGCGCAGCAGAGCGCCCAAGCCTTCCTGAACGCGTGCTTTGACGGCAAAACGGCTCAGCTGCTGGCAAAAACGGCCAACGGCAGCATCTACCAGTACATCACCATCGCCGTTCTGGCCCTGCGCTATTATGGCATCCCGGCCCGCTACTGTGAAGGATACTTTGTACCTGCCGCTGCACTTTCTGAAGGGCAGGCGGCTGTGACAGCTGCCAGCGCCACGGCGTGGATCGAAGTCTATCAGGACGGCCTCGGCTGGCTGCCGGCCGATGTTACCCCCGGCTATGAGGGCCTTGCCGCGCAGCAGACGCAAAACGGTGTCCGTCCTGCCTCTGCCGGCAATAAGACCGATGCCAGCGGCCTGCGCGTGCCCGATGGCAAGGAACTGCACGAAGAACAGCAGGACGAGCAGACCCAGCCCGAGCCACAGCCGCAGGACGCCGTCCATACGGCCCTGCCGAAAGCGCTTTTGCGCACATTGCTCATCGTTCTGGCAGCGCTTGTGCTGCTTGCGCTCGCATTGGTGCTCCGCCGCCGGCTGCTGCTGCAAAGGCGCGCCAGACGCCTCGCGGGCGCTGCACGGGCCGACGCGGCCGCGCTCGTCTATGCCGAATCCGCCGCGCTGCTGGAGAAGCTCGGCCTGCGGCGGGGGAACGGCTCCATGCTGCCGGTCTGCACCGCCGCTGCGGAACGCTTTGGTCTGGATTACGGCGCGCAGCTGACTGCCATGACGGCCCTCAATGCTCGCGCGCTGTTCTCCACGCACGATGTAACAAGCGACGACTGCACCGCCATGCAGGACCTCCGCGCCCAAACGTGCGTGCTGCTGCAAAAAAACACAAACATCCTTCAACGTTTTCAAATGAGGTGGCTCCAATGTCTGTACTGATGAAAAAAACGCTGCGCGCCGCGCTGTGCCTGCTGCTGTGCGCACTGTGCCTGCCGCTGCTGCGTGCCCCGGCCCGTGCAGCCGATGAGCATCATTTCTATCTCTCCGCACAGAACGCGTCCGGGCTTCTGATCGCGCCTGCAAAAGTTTCCTATACCGACGGCCAGAGCATTGCCGAGGCGCTGCTCGCCAGCCCGTATGAGTTTACGGGCCTCACCGCGTCCGGCGGCTGGATCCAGGCCATTGAAGGCACGGAGCTGAATACTGTTTATGTCGCGGATTTTGTCGATCCCAACAGCCAGCTGCTCACGCAGCCCGCCGCCAACATCACCTGCATCCGCTTCGGTGATTTTGACGCCGGCGGTGTGACCCTGACGGACGCGCAGAAGACCCTTCTGCAAACAATGGCTGATTATCAGGACTATGACGCCGAGGTGCGCGCCGCCGCCAGATCTGCCTATGACGAAGCGGCAGACGCCTATCTGACTGCCGACGGTGACGACGCGCTGCGGCTTGCCGGCGCCATCACCAAAGCCGCTGAAGACTATCAGGAAAACCTCAAAACCACCTACACCGTCACATTCACGCTTACCGGCGGCGCGGACTATGCCATCACCGCTGAAAACGAGTATGGCCGCGTCTACACCTCTGATGACGGCCGCACGCTCGCGCTCCCAAAGGGTACCTA
>CAKTXB010000094.1 GCA_934630555.1 uncultured Oscillospiraceae bacterium | reverse complement strand
GGGAAACCAATGAGGCCATGCTCCTTAAATACCCCTTTATCGCGGAGATCGACGCGGAGCACATCATCGGCGGCGCGGGACATCTGTACTGCATCGTGCCGGTCGATGAAAACGCAACGATCGCGGTCAACCGTGTGCAGTGGAACGAGGCAACACAGACCGACGAGGTCACAGAGGTCCTCTATCGGTCGGAGAGCGGAGAGCCGGTGCTGCTCTTTGCAAACCTCGACGGCGTTGCATACGAGGCCGACACCCAGGTCTTTATCACCGACAACAACGGGAATACCTGCGAATGGTATCCCTCGCTCGATGCGATGAGCTATCTTGCGCCGTGCATATCGGAAGCCGGCGACTATCTTTCGTTTGACTTTACGGAATACACCTGGTATGACGCCCCGTCCGGCTTTGCCGAGTGGCTTTCTGCGGGCTGGACAGGCATGACCGCGCTCGGTCTTGCCGGATCGCAGAGTACAGGTATGGGCTGGATCACAGAGACCATGGTAGGGGAGACCAGCCGCTATGCCTATTTTTCGCTGCGCTTCTATCCCGAGGATGAAACGGGCGGCTCGGTCGATCTGGATTGGGCATACGAAGGAAGCGCGGACTTTGAGGCGATGTGGAGCGGCTTCTGGACGATCCAAACCGTTCAGGACGGACCGAGCTATGTGACGCTCAGCTTGTCGCTTGTGGGCGGTAATAGCTATGAGACCTCGGATGGACCGTTTTATATGTCTGAGACCTATCCCCTCCTGATCAGCCCGAGCGGCACAGAGCTGCTGGTCGGTGCGGGTGAGAACGGCATTTGCCTGCCGTTTATGTCGCAAAGCACGACGGCGTGCGTGCTGACACAGGCCGCAGGATAGAAAGCAGATATTTACTTGACGGCAGTCGGATCATTTGCCATTCCGACAGAACAGCGGCGGATCGGCACAATGGAAAGAGTAAAACAGGAAAGCGGGAGGGCCCCGCTTGAATAAAGAAATTATGGTGTGGTTCCTTTATCGGGATCACACCATAATTTTTTAAATACTGCCTTATTATCCCGCAGCGAATGCTTCAGAGCTTTTCTTTATAGGATAGAAGTCCGCCGGACCATTATACTGATATTCAATTAAAAACTTTCATTCATGGAATGGAAGTTTTTAATATGAAGATCATTATGAGACGAGATCCCGTGATTTTATCAAAATCACGGGATCGGTTACGCCAAAGGCGGAACCTTTCTGATTAAAGAATTTAATCAGAAAATAGTATTACACGGCGTGCGGAGGATAGATATGTATTTCCAGCATACCCCGTTTGCGGCAGAAAAACGTGGCTCGGGAAACAAAAGGCCGGATGCTTTTTCAGCATCCGGCCTTTGCTGTAACTTACAGACTCTTTTCCAGTACGGCACGTACCGCGTCCAGGAAAGCAATGGAGGTAACGCCCTTGCAGCCGCACAGGCAGGCAAGGTCGCCCGTCATGGTACCGGACTTGATCGTGTCCAGACACGCGGCTTCAAGCTTGTCAGCAAAGCGTACGAGCACGTCATTGCCATCCAGCTCACCGCGCTTGCGCAGCGCGCCGGTCCATGCAAAAATGGTGGCCACGGGGTTCGAGGATGTCTGTTCGCCATTCAGATAGCGGTAATAGTGCCGCGTGATGGTGCCGTGCGCAGCCTCGTACTCGAAGTTGCCGTCCGGCGACACGAGCACGCTCGTCATCATGGCAAGGCTGCCAAAGGCGGCGGAGATCATGTCGCTCATCACGTCGCCGTCATAGTTTTTGCAGGCCCAGATGAACCCACCCTCTGAGCGCATGACGCGCGCTACGGCGTCGTCAATGAGCGTATAGAAGTATGTGATACCGGCTGCGTCGAACTGCGCTTTGTATTCTTCCTCAAAGATCCGCTGGAAAATGAGCTTGAACGTCTGGTCATACTGCTTGGAAATGGTGTCCTTGGCAGAGAACCAGAGATCCTGTTTTGTGGCCAGCGCATAGGAGAAGCAGCTGCGCGCGAACGACGCAATGGACGAGTCCTTGTTGTAAAGCCCCTGCAGCACGCCCGGACATTCAAAGTCGTAGATGGTTTTGGAAAACTCTGTGCCGTCTTCGCCGCGGAAGCTGAGCGTAGCTGTGCCGGGGCAGGGCACGCGGTATTCCGTGCCCTTATACAGATCGCCATAGGCATGGCGCGCGATGGTGATGGGCTTTTTCCAGCCGGACACATACGCCGGGATCATGCCGGTCAGGATGGGGGCGCGGAAGACGGTGCCGTCCAGAATGGCACGGATCGTGCCGTTCGGGCTTTTCCACATCTCGTGCAGCTTATATTCCTCCATCCGCTGCGCATTCGGCGTGATGGTGGCGCACTTGACGCCGACGTGCAGGCGCTTAATGGCATTGCCGGCATCGATCGTCACCTGATCGCCCGTTTCGTCGCGGTGGGGCAGGCCCAGGTCATAGTATTCCGTGTTCAGCTCGACAAACGGCAGCAGCAGGCGCTCCTTGATCTCCTTCCAGAGAATGCGCGTCATTTCGTCGCCATCCATCTCCACGATGGGATTCATTTTGATTTTTTCCATGGTTCAGCCTTTCTGCGCGCGCTGGGCGGCGTAGTAGTTCATGAGGCAGCCGGTGAGCAGGATCTGCCGTTCCTGCTCTGTAAGCTCCGGCAGATGCAGCGTGATGGGCGTGCAGCCGTCTTTCGTGACGACCTGTGCGGAAATATCCCGCGCGCCGGCGGCAACGGCCTGCCGGATGCCGGGCACGTAGACATAGTCGCCCGGAGCATAGTCAAACGGTGTGCCTTCGTCAATGGTAAAGGGCATCATGCCCCAGTTGATGCAGTTGGAACGGTAACGCTTTGTGGCAAATTCATAGCAAATGTTGGCCGCGCCACCAAGCACGCGCTGGCAGGACGCCGCCTGCTCGCGCGCCGAGCCGTCGCCGGGTTTGTTGGCAAAGATGACCGAGCCGACCGAGAGCGTGTTGAGCGCGTCTTTGCCCTTGCCAAGCGTTTGCAATACGTTCAGAAGCTCCGTGTCGGGCGTGCCGGTCTGGCGGCCAGCCTCCAATGCCTGCGTCTGCTGCGCGCGGGCAACATATTGCGGCTCGCGCCGCGAGAGTGCGAACGTGGCCAGCTTCAGCGGGTTCGAGCGGTACGACGACGTTTCACCCGACGGGATCAGCTCGTCCGTTGTGGTGACGGGATCGTGGATGACGCACGCCAGCTTTAAAAGCAGATCTTCCGTCAGCTGCGGGATCTTCGGCCACTGCGTGATATTCGGGCCGAATTTCAGTTCAGCCTGCGCATCAGGCTTGCCAAAGCCAAAGTAGCAGCGCTTTTCATACACGCCCGCGTCAAAGTGCGCCGTGTGCGGTGCGGGGGCAGTATAGTCTATGTCGGTGGCAGCCGTCAGCACGCCGTGGTTGCGCGCTGTAGCGGCAATGGAACGGGCGTCCATGAGCATCACGCCCGCCAACTGCCCGGCTGCGGGCTTGGAGCCTTCGCGGTTCGGGAAGTTGCGCGTCGTGTGCCGAATGGACAGCGCGTCATTGGCCGGCACATCGCCGGCCCCAAAGCACGGGCCGCAGAAACAGGGCTTAAACAGCGCGCCGGCCTCCAGCAGCCGCTGCTGCACACCGCTTTCCAGCAGCTCCAGATTCACCGGAATGGACGGCGGATAGATGGACAGCGAGAAATAGCCGTTGCCAACGTCGTGCCCGTCCAGAATGGCCGCGGCCTCGGCAATGTTGTCATACATACCGCCCGAGCAGCCCGCAATGACGCCCTGATCGACGTGCAGCTTGCCGCCGACCAGCTTGTCTGTCAGATGCAGCGACACCTTGCCGCCGAACTGCGCCTGCGCCAGAAGCTCTGTCTGGCGGAGAATGTCCGCACCGTTTTCCTGCAGATCGCGGATGGTAAAGGCCCGCGAGGGATGGAACGGCAGCGCTGCCATCGGCTCGATTTTAGACAGGTCGATGAGAATGGCCGCGTCATATTGCGCGCCATCGCCCGGCGTGAGCTGGCGGTATGTATCCGCCCGACCGTGCTGGGCCAGATATTCCTCTACCTTGTCATCCGTCTGCCAGATAGAGGACAGGCACGCCGTTTCCGTGGTCATCACGTCGATGCCAATGCGGAAATCCATCGGCAGGGCGGCAACACCCGGACCGGCAAATTCCAGCACCTTGTTTTTGACAAAGCCGGAGTCATAGACCGCACCGCACAGCGCGATGGCCACATCGTGCGGGCCGACGCCGCGCTGCGGCTTGCCGGTGAGATATACCAGCACCACCGGCGGCATGGCTACGTCGTAGGTGTTCTCCAACAGCTGCTTTACGATTTCCGGGCCGCCTTCGCCAATGCCCATCGTGCCCAGCGCGCCATAGCGCGTGTGGCTGTCCGAGCCGAGGATCATGCGGCCGCAGCCCGTCATCATCTCGCGTGCGTACTGGTGGATGACAGCCTGATTGGCCGGCACATAGATACCGCCGTATTTTTTTGCCGCCGAGAGGCCGAACACATGGTCATCCTCATTGATGGTGCCGCCCACAGCGCACAGGCTGTTGTGGCAGTTTGTCATGACGTACGGAACGGGGAAGTGGTCCAGCCCGCTGGCCCGTGCCGTTTGAATGATGCCGACATACGTGATGTCGTGCGAAATGAGGCTGTCAAAGCGGATACACAGCTGATCGTCTGTGCCGCTGCTGTGTGCGTGCAGGATCTGCCACGCGATCGTCTTTTCCCGTGCGCCGCTGCCCTTTTGCGGCTGGCCGTTTCGCAGAACGGTGGGGTGATTCCATAGTTGCATCAGGTTCGCCTTCTTTGCTTTTTATTCGTGCTTACAGTATAACAGCTTTTGTACGTTGACGCAAGTCATAATTCTGCAAAAATTGCAGGTACTTGAAAGAAGAAATGCAGAAGTTGCGAAAATTTTTAGTTTTTGCAACGAAAATACGAAAATTATGAATTTTTTAAAAATAATACTTGCATTTTTGGAGAAGGTGATTTAAGATAGTCAAAAATCAGACAGGGAGGTCGCCGTGATGTCGGAACAGAACGGACTTTTTGAACTGAATCAGGAAACCCTCAACCGGACCATCCGGGCGGAATACGCCATTGACCCCAAATACTATGAGGATCACATGATCAAACGCGGTCTGCGTAATGAGGACGGCACGGGCGTGCTCGTGGGTGTCAGCAAGGTCGGCAGTGTACAGGGTTACTATATGGTAGACGGCGCGCGTGTGCCCATGCCCGGCAAGCTGTACTACCGCGGCATCAGCGTGGAGGATATTGCCGATGCGCACCGCAAAAGCAACACGTTCGGCTTTGAAGAGGTGGCCTATCTGCTGCTGCTTGGCCAGCTGCCCACGCAAACGCAGCTTACGCACTTTAACCACTCGTTGGCGGAAGCGCGCAAAATGCCCGCCGCGTTTACGGAGGATATGATCCTCAAAGCGCCCAGCCGCGACATCATGAACCAGCTGGCACGCAGTGTGCTGGCGCTGTATTCATTTGATGAATATGCCGACGACACCTCCATGCCGAACATCCTGCGCCAATCCATTGAGCTGGTCAGCCGCTTTCCCATCATCGCGGCCAATGCCTATGCCGCCAAGCGGCACTACTTCATGGGTGAGTCGCTGTATCTCCACAATCCCTCGCCGGAGCTTTCGGTCGCCGAAAATCTGCTGCGCATGATCCGCAAGGATACGAGCTACAGCCCCGAAGAGGCGCACCTGCTTGACCTTATGCTCATCCTGCACGCCGAGCACTCCAGCAACAACTCCACGTTTGTCTGCCGCGCCATTTCCTCCTCAGGGTCTGATACCTACAGTGCCATAGCCGGTGCAGTTGGCTCTCTGAAAGGCCCGCTGCACGGCGGCGCGAATGCAAAGGTCCTGCGCATGATGGAAGATATTCGCCAGCACGTCGGCCTTACACCAACTGACACGGAACTCAGCACCTACCTGGACCGCATTCTGGACGGCGAGGCGGGCGACCGCTCGGGTAAGATCTACGGCCTTGGCCACGCGGTGTATACGATCTCCGACCCGCGTGCCATCGTCATTCAAAAATACGCCGCCGACCTGGCGCGCGACAAGGGCTGCATGGATGGTCTGGAGCTCATGGAACGCATTGAGCAGATGGGCATTGAGAAAATCTCCAAACGAAAAAATTTGGAAATTCCGATGTGTGCCAATGTGGACTTTTACTCCGGTTTCGTGTATGATATGCTTGATATTCCGCAGGATCTGTTCACGCCCATCTTTGCCATCGCCCGTATCGCGGGCTGGTGTGCGCACCGCATGGAGGAGGTCGCGACCGGTGGCCGCATCATGCGTCCGGCCTATCGCGCAGCGCTGCAAAAGCGTGACTATGTGCCCATGGAGGCGCGTAGCTGAACAGCCTGCCGGCAGCAGGGAGGAGCAGCCATGGCAACACTGTTTGACTATCTCTATTGGCGCGGCGATCTGCCGTTTTCCGTCAGTGCTTTTGGCGCGGTGGACGGTGTGATCCTCGCACGGCTGGCCTATGTGCCATTTGAGCGCATTCCCGCGTTTGACACGGATACACAGATCTCCGTGCAGCAGGCGGCTGAAGCGCTGCTGGCGCAGCCGGGCATAGACGAGGCGGTCCGCCGCCCAGACGATGTGACGCTCCTGCGCGCGTTGGCCGGGAGTGCGCGCTTCCGGACATTGCTGCTATCAAATTATGTAAACAAGCTGGATGCGAAAACGCAAACACAGTTCTCTGCCGTTACGCTCGCATTTCCGGACGGCACGGCGCTCGTGTCTTTCCGCGGCACAGACAGCACGCTCATTGGTTGGAAAGAGGATTTCAACATGAGCTTTGTCTGCCCCGTTCCGGCGCAGGAGCTGGCCGTTTCCTATCTGGAGCGGGCAGCCGCTGCGTATCCGGACGCGCCGCTGCTGGTGGCAGGGCACTCCAAGGGCGGTAACCTTGCCGTTTATGCCGCTGCGTTCTGCCAACAGCCGGTGCAGGCACGCATCCGCGCGGTCTACAACTACGATGGCCCGGGGTTTGAGGCAAAAACGCTGGCCCAGCCGGGCTATCAGCGCGTTTATGCACGGGTGCAGACCTTTGTGCCGCAGTCGTCCGTTGTTGGAATGCTGCTGGGCCACGAAGAGGCTTACACCATTGTTCACAGCACGCAGAGCGGCCTGACACAGCACGACGTCTACTCATGGGAAGTGCGGCCCGATGGCTTTGTGTGTCTGGAAACCGTTACAAACAGCAGCCGTTTTCTCGACGCCACGCTCAAAAGCTGGCTTGCCTCTATGGACACCTCCCAGCGCGAGGCATTTGTAGATGCCGTGTACGACATCATGGTGCAGACAAACGCACATACGC
>CAKTXB010000093.1 GCA_934630555.1 uncultured Oscillospiraceae bacterium | reverse complement strand
ATTCGGGGCGGTTCGTGGCAGCGAGGATGATGACGCCGGTGTTGCCCTCAAAGCCGTCCATTTCGGTGAGCAGCTGGTTGAGCGTCTGTTCACGCTCGTCATTGCCGCCGAGCTGGCCGTCACGCTTTTTGCCGATGGCGTCGATCTCGTCGATGAATACGATGCAGGGGGCCTTTTCCTTGGCCTGTTTGAACAGGTCGCGCACCTTGCTGGCACCCATGCCGACGAACATCTCCACAAATTCCGAGCCGGACATGGAGAAGAACGGCACATTGGCCTCACCGGCGACAGCCTTGGCCAGCATGGTCTTGCCGGTTCCCGGAGGGCCGACGAGGAGGATGCCCTTTGGCATGGAGGCGCCAATTTCCTGATATTTTGTGGGGTCGTGCAGGTAGTTGACGATCTCGGCGAGGTTCTCCTTGGCCTCGTCCTCACCGGCAACGTCGTCAAACTTAATGCCATCGGCGGATTTGACATAGACCTTGGCATTGGAGTTGCCCATGTTGAACATCATGGAGTTTCCGCCGCCCATTTTCTGCACGAGCTTGCGGGAGATAAACTGCCCGAGTGCGATGAAAATGATGAGCGGCAGCAGCCAGCCGAGAATGCTGACGAACAGGGAAGTCTGCTCGATCTCTTCACCGGTGGTGGAGATGCCGGCAGTCAGAAGACGCGACACCAGCTCATCATCCGGCACGATGGCGGTTTTGTAGATGGTTTTGCCGTCGGCGCTGGTGAAGAGAATGCGATTGTCCTGCTGCTGGATCTCGACCTGACCGATCTGACCGTTTTCGGTCATGGTGACAAAGGTATTGTAATCGACCTGCTGGATCTGGTGCTCGGAGATCCACGGCATGGCCAGGAAATTAAAGAGCATCAGGACCACGAGTACGATGAGGTAGTAGTACAGCAGCGGCTTTTTGGGGGATTTGACCTCGTTCATTGCACACGCTCCTTTTTGGAGAATTTTTCTCAGTTTAGCAGAAAATACCGGATTTGTCCATTGTCAGAAAAACGATTCTGCCCAAATGCGCCTCGTCAAAATTTATGTGCAGATTCATTTGCAGGCGCGGGCTGAATGCAGTCAGCCGGCCATGAAGGCGTCGTCCAGAGCCACCTCCAAATGCTTTATGTTCCTATATTTCTTGCTGCCCCACTGGGTGCCCGCCACGTGGCGAAGCCGGGCGCAGACCAGCATCAGGACGGAATTGCCATCGGGGAACGTTCCTACCACCCGCGTCCGGCGGCGGAGCTCCTGGTTCAGCCGCTCGATCGCGTTGTTGGTGCGGATGCGCGTCCAATGCTCGCTGGGCTGATCGCAGTAGGTCAGTGTCTCCTCAATGCCATCCGCGACCTTTTTTGGCCGCTTCCTTTCGCTTCATGGCACGCAGCCCGGCAGCGACGGCCTTCGCTTTCTCGCGGAACACCTTTTTGCGCTCCTGCGCGTGGATCGCCTTGCGTATTTCCGCTGTAATTTTGAACTTGCATCTGGGTACAACGGAGAAAACGTTGCGGTAGAAATGCGCTGTACGGACGACAGCATGGATCGGCTGGCCTGCAGCGCCACCACGCGCGACTGGCGCACACATGAGGGCATGGTTTTGCCGTCGTATCCGGCGAACAGGTCAAGGCCGCCTGCGCTGAGACCGTCAGCGCCGCCTGTGAGGACAAATACCTTGGCAGCGCTGTGGCCATCGCGCACACGGACAGCTATTCCACGCGATATTCCAAATCTGGCCGCCACACCGGCCGTCAGCACCGGGGACACTGTCGCTGCAGGCGCTGTGATCGGCTTCGCCGCCCTGCTGAAAGCCGGAGAGGCCCGCACCTGTACCTCGCCGTCTATCTCTCGGGCCGTTCCCCCGACTCGGCAGAGTATCTCGACAGAATGCTCCACGCACACAGAACACCCCCGCCGGACTCCGGGAAGGAGTCCGGCGGGGGTGTTTTTTACGCTTCCGGCTGCGCCACGGCGCCGAAAAACGTGCCGAGCTGCGCTGCCAGCGTGCGCAGGAGTGGATAAATCCGCGCCTGCATCGCTTCATCCATGCGGAACACCGGTGCAGATACGCTGACAGCCGCCTCCGGCGTGCCGCCCGCGCCGCAGATCGCCACCGCCAGACAGCGGACGCCACTCTCGTGCTCCTCCTCGTCCAGCGCGTAGCCGCGCTGCCGCGTCAGCGCCAGCTCGGCGGTCAGGCGGTCATAGTCCATGATGGTTTTGGGGGTATGCGCCCGGATCTCCGACCGGGCCCAGATCGCCCGCACCTCCTGCTCAGGCAGCAGCGCGAGAATGCTCTTGCCCACGCCGGTGCAGTACATCGGATTGCGGCAGCCAACGTAGGAGCCAATGCGCACCTGCTGCTGATACGGCTCCGCCTTGTAGAGGTATACCACCTCGTCTCCGGCGCGGCGCACCAGATGCACCGTTTCCAACATTTCCGCCGCCAGCGCATCCAGCAGCGGCGCTGCCACAGCCAGCAGCTGGTTGACACCGGAAACGCGCCCGCCGATCTCAAACATCCGCAGCGTCAGCCGGTATCGGCCCGTGCCGCCGTCTTTCATCACAAATCCGCGCGCGGCCAGCGTCGCCATCAGGCGGAAGGCCGTGCTGGCGTGCAGTCCCGTCGCCGCCGCCAGATCCGACAGGGACAGCCCCGCCGGAGCCGCGCCCAGCGCCTCCATAATATCCAGAACCCGGTTGACTGACTGAACCGACTGTGCCTGTGCCTGCTCCTGCTTCATATCCACACTCCTGAAACCGGGCCGCGGCGGCAGCCCACTGATTTGTGTTTCATTGTATCAGGTTTCCGCAAAAAAGCAACCGCGGATCATATCCGTGCTTTTGCCGCCGCCTTTTTGGCTGGTTTTTCACATTTTTCTTTCGTTTTTTCATCGGAAAAGATTGACTTTATCCGCGGATGCCAGTATACTAAATTCGTATTATGAAAACTGATTTCGTATTGTGAAATTTAAGGAGGCCATTTCCATGAAACAGCAGGTCATTGCACAAATTGAAACCCACAAGATCATCGCTATTGTCCGCGGCGTCGATCCTGCCGCCTGCGTCAAAGTTGCGCAGGCGCTGTATGACGGCGGCATCCGACTGATGGAGATCACCTTCAATCAGAAGGATCCGTCCACCTTTGATGCCACGGCAGCCAGCATTTCCGCGCTGCGCACGGAATATGAGGGCAGAATGTGTATCGGTGCCGGAACGGTGCTCAGCGTGCAGCAGGCGGAGCAGGCCGCCGCAGCCGGTGCGCAGTACATCATCTCGCCGGACGCCGACCCCGAGGTCATCCGCCGCACGTGCGCGCTCGGACTGGTCTCCATCCCCGGCGCGATGACCGCCTCTGAAATCAAGGCCGCGCACAGCGCCGGTGCGGATTTTGTCAAACTGTTCCCGATCTCCGAGCTTGGCCCGGCCTATGTCCGCGCGCTGCGCGCACCGCTCGGGCACATCCGGATGCTGGCCGTCGGCGGCGTCAACGAGCACAACGCGGCAGATTTCCTGCGCGCGGGCGCCTGCGGTCTCGGCGTGGGCGGCAATCTGGCCAACCGGGAATGGATCGCGGCAGGCGCGTTTGAGAAGATCACGCAGACAGCGCAGGCGCTGGTCGAAAGCATTCAGAACATCTGAAACAGGAGGAGCACAGAAATGAAAGTCATCACCTTTGGCGAGATCATGATGCGCCTGAATCCGGAGGGCTATCTCCGCCTGGTGCAGGCCGAAAAGCTGGAAGCCACTTTCGCCGGCGGCGAGGCCAACGTCGCCGTATCGCTTGCAAATTACGGTGTGGACGCTGCCTTCGTCACAAAGGTGCCCGCACATGAGGTTGGCCAGTCTGCCGTCAATGCGCTGCGCCGCTACGGCGTGGAAACCCGCTGGATGCTGCGCGGCGGCGACCGTCTGGGCCTGTTTTTCGCGGAAAAGGGCGCTTCTCAGCGTGCCTCCAAGGTCATTTATGACCGCGCCGGCTCCGCCATTGCGTTGGCCCATGCGGATGAATTCGACTGGAACTCGATTTTTGCCGACGCCGACTGGTTCCACTTTACGGGCATCACGCCCGCGCTCGGCGGCGAGATGCCCCAGGCCTGTCTGGATGCCTGCCGCGCCGCCAAACAACTCGGTCTGACGGTCAGCTGTGATCTCAACTACCGCAAAAAGCTCTGGAGCCGGGAGCAGGCCGGAAAGATCATGGCCGAACTCATGCCCTATGTGGACGTCTGCATCGCAAACGAGGAGGACGCCAAGGACGTCTTCGGCATTGCCGCGCCGGACACCGATCTCAACACCGGCAAGCTCAGCCGCGACGGCTAGGTCAGCGTAGCGCGTCAGCTGACTGAACGCTTCCATTTCAAGAAGGTCGCCATCACGCTTCGCGGCAGTCTTTCGGCCTCGGACAACGACTGGGCCGGCATGCTCTATACCGACGGGCAGGCATTCTTCTCCCCCAGCTATCGGGTGCACATCGTCGATCGCGTCGGCGGCGGCGACAGCTTTGGCGGCGGCCTGATCTATGCACTAGGCATGGGCCGCGCGCCACAGGACGCCATCAATTTCGCCGTGGCCGCCTCCTGTCTCAAGCACAGCATCGAGCATGATTTCAACCTGATGAGCGTCGCCGAGGTCGATTCCCTTGCCGCGGGCAATGCCTCTGGCCGTGTCCAGCGCTGAGACACTTCTGCAGGTGTGTTTTTTTAAAAGACATTTATAAGGCAACACCGCACAATTACGTCTGTGCGCTTCGGCGGCTCTTTTCTGCCGATCCTGCGGTTTGAAAAGCGTGAAATACATACAGGACTCCTGCGCTTTTCAAATCCTGGCCTGACGAAAGATCTCTCGCCGAATCTGCGCATAATTTACCGCTGGAGATGCAGCAGCATCTCCAGCGGCTTTTTGTATTTTGAGCCCGCTTTCTCTCTCACATTAGGAAGTTTGTATCCGGCGGCCCATTCTTTTTCCGCAAGAGGGAAAAGAATGGGGAAAAAGGCGCTGGAAGCGGTCACAGCGCTTGCACGCAGAAAAGCGATCCATTCCGTTCTGCGTGTTTCCGTTATACTGTCTGCAGCACGAACGCCCTGCAGGCTGCCGTCAAATCGGGTTTTCACACCACACGATACACAAACGCAGTTTGTTATGTTTGTACCCGTTGAGTATTTGACGTATGAGCCTTGCAGGGCGTTCGATCTTCTGAGGGAAGATGGAGCCAAGGAAGAGGCGTGCCTCTTCCTTGGCTGCGCAAAGAAAAGGGGTCAGACAGAAAAATAGAAAGCAGAAAAGAATGGACCGCCGAAGGCAAAGAAGGAACGCGCTATCACATAGCCGCCAGGATCATCTCCCGGAACAGCTCCGGGCTGACCGGGCGCGGATTGTGCTTAATGTGCGCCATGGAGGTCGCGATGTTGTTGACGGCATAATCCAGATCCACCTTCTCCTTTGCGACGTACTCTGTGATTTTCTCCGGCGCATGGATCTGGTGCGCGATGTCCTGAAGGAAGGCCATACCGGCCTCGAACGCCTCATCATCCGTCTTTCCGGCCATATCCACGCCGAGCGAACGGAAGATCTCCAGATACTCCTTCAGGCAGTAGTCCTTGTTGAAACGCATCGACGGGAACAGGAAGATGGCACACGCGTCGCCGTGCGGAATGCCGTAGATTGCGCCGAACGGCTGGCCGACAATGTGCGCAAGGCACGTGCCGACAGCGATGGCCACGCCCGCGAAATAGCTGCCGAGCAGCATGGCCTCACGCGCCTGCATGTTATCCGGCTCGCGGTAAGCCGTGACGATGTTGTTCACCAGAAGATCCAGCGCCTTCAGCGAGTACATTTTCGACACAACGGTCGCATTTTTGGAGGTATACGACTCGATCGCATGCGTGATGGCGTCCATGCCGGTTGCCGCGGTCAGTTTTGCCGGGAGCTTCGCCGTCAGCGCCGGATCCAGAATGGCCAGCGTCGCGATCATGGAATTGTCGTAGGCGGATTTCTTATAGCCCTTGTTTTTATTGAAGATGACGCTGACCTTGGTCGCCTCAGCGCCGGTGCCAGCTGTGGTCGGAATTGCGACAAACAGAAGCGGAATCTTCGTGACCACGCGGCCGTCGATCTGATACTCCTCCGTTTTGCCGCCGTTGGTGGCCAGCATGGAGATCATCTTCGACGCATCAATGACACTGCCGCCGCCAAGGGCAACCACGCAGTCGCAGCCCTCGCGCACGCAGACCTCCGCGCCCGTGTCGATGACTGTGGTGTCCGGCTCCTTATGGATGGCGGTATAGTCCGCGCTGTCAATCCCGGCTTCTTTCAAAGCTGCCTTCAGCTCAGCAGCCACACCTTCGCCGGAATGCGAATAGACCATCAGGGCCTTTTTTACGCCGTACCACTGAAGCTTGGCCGGAAGCTGCTTGACGCTGCCCTCACCTACAAGTACCTCACGGTTGGAAACAAGATCTAACATGATGCATATACTCCTTTTTTGTAAATCAATGTTTATGGGCCTTTGCGACCTCATAGATTGCCAGAATTTTTTCCACGGGAACGTCGTGCTGGAAATTGTGAATCTGCGAGAAAACATAGTTCCCGTTCTGTTCAAAGATCTCAATCAGCTGCTCAACATGCGCGCGGATGGCGTCCAGATCCTCTGTTTTCTGCACGAACTGCTGAAGATCCGCGCCGCCGCCCCAGAAGATGATCTCTTTGCTGAACGTTTCCTTCAGCCGCTCCGGATCCATGCCGCGGGCGCTGATCTGCACGGGGTTGAGCATGTCCACCCCGGCATCGATCAGATCGGGGATCGCGTCAAAAATCGCGCCGCAGCAGTGCAGCAGCACCATGCCGTGCGGGCAGTGGCTGTGTACGGCGGCGTAGAGCTCCGCCTGATAGGGCTTGATCATCTCGCGGTAGAGCGCAGGCGAAAGCTGCAGACTGGTCTGTGTGCCAAGATCGTCAAAGAACGAAACAACGTCGATCTTGTCTCCGACACGCGAGAGCACCTCGTGGAGGTTATAAAGATACGCGTCCGTGGTTTTCCGGAAGTAAAGATGCATCAGCTCCTTTTCTTCCATGATGTTGTAATAGAAATTCTCAAAGTTGAAATCACGCTGGCCCTGCTCAAAGACGCTGCCGCCGAACCCGAACACGATGCCCTTATCGGTGTTGGCATACAGATCCTCCACCTCCTGGCAGATGTAGTCGATCTCGTCCGGCGGCATCCGGTAGGGCTCATAATCCGCCAGATCGTCCAGCTCCTCGCAGTTCTCCAGCGGGTGCGCGATCTGATCGTAGTAGAAGCCGCCCGCCGGCATTCTCGCAAACGGCTTGCCGTCCACATAGATCACCTTGCTGCCGTCCGGCCGAAGCTCCGGAGCCAGCTCGCCCGGTACCAGGC
>CAKTXB010000092.1 GCA_934630555.1 uncultured Oscillospiraceae bacterium | reverse complement strand
CTTGTCTACGCCACTCCTCGCTGGAAGCTATTTTTTTACCCCCGGCATAGCCGGGGGTTGTCTTTGGTACAACCAAAACAGGCGCCCGCCGGAGCGTTCCGGCGGGCGCCTGTGCGATAAAATTTACTTCTTTACAAACGACAGGCAGTCTGTGCAGGCATCCACGGTGGGATCGCACTCATGCGTGCCGACGCGGATATGGTCGAGCGAGCAGTAGTTCTCCGTTGCGCAGTGGTTGTCGCACGAGGTAACGCTGCATTCGATGCACTTGTTTGCTTTGCAGTTGCTGTGATCCATGATACAAGACCTCCTTTTTTGATTGCACGGTTAGTATCTCCCGATTTTTGCGCCGTACACAGGAGGTTTCTGGAAATTTTTACAGCATCAAGCCTGAATCGCGCGCACAAACGCCGCCTTGTCCGCAGCCTTAAAATACGCGCTGCCGGCCACAAGCACATTAGCGCCTGCCTGCTTGCAGAGCTTCGCTGTTTCCTCATTCACGCCGCCGTCCACTTCCAGCTCACACGCAGGATTCTTGGCGTCAATGAATGCACGGATCTTTGCAACCTTCGGCATCATGTCCGCCATGAACGACTGGCCGCCAAAGCCCGGCTCGACCGTCATGACCAGGATCAGGCTGCACAGCTCCAGATACGGCAGCACGGCCTCTGCCGGCGTCTTTGGCTTTACGCAGATCGCCGGGCGTACACCAAGTTCCTTGATTTTTTTCAGCGCTGCAAGCGTGTTTTCCTCTGTATCGGCCTCCACATGCACGGTCAAAATATCTGCACCGGCCTTGCAGAACTGCTCCACATAGCGCAGCGGCCGGTCGATCATCAGGTGCACGTCCAGCGGCAGCTCGGTGATGCGCCGAATGGCCGCAACCACGGGAATGCCAATGGAGATATTCGGTACAAACTCGCCATCCATCACGTCCACGTGGACATAGTCCGCCCCGGCGGGCGTCAGTGCGCGAATATCGCGCTCCAAATTCACAAAGTCAGCAGACAGGATGGACGGGGAAATTTTATTCATAACAGACAGCCTCCAAAACGAATTTTGTAAAATCAGCGGCAAAACAGCCCCGCGCCGCATAGAAATGGATGTGCGGCTTCGCGGTCTGCGCAAAGCTCTCATCCTGCGCCGGCAGACCCGGCCGCTTGAGATAGGGGCTGCCGCAAGGCAGCCCCATTGGACGCCCCGCGGGCCAACTTTTTTGTTTATTATACCCACGCCTGATTTTTCTGTCAATTCCCGCGCCGCATTTGCGTGCGCAATTTGCTTTTCTTGACTTTGCAGGCAGCACGATATACAATAAACGGGAATATACGAAAGGGGTCGCGCGCCCATGAACGAAAAAAAGAAAAAATCCAACGTTCCACTTTATGTTGTGGCCGTTTTCTGGCTGGGCCGCGCACTGAACGGCGATCTGTCAAACCTCGGCGATATTTTTAAAACCATCGCCTTGTCCGTTGTCATCTACTTTGGCCTCAAGCTCTTCTTCCCCGATAAAGCTCTGTCAGAGGAAGAAAAAAAGGCAGAAGCTGAAAAACAGCAGCCCAAACAGGAGCCTCCCAAAAAGCAGCCGGACAAGGCCCCGGAACCGCCAAGATCCACCGGCAATGCAGAGCTGGATGCTGTGCTCAAGCAGGGGCAGGACGCCATAGATCAGATCCGCAAGCGCAATGATGAGATCCCGGACTTCAAGATCTCCGCCCAGCTCACGCAGATCGAGCTGCTCACGCAGAAAATTTTTGACTACGTCCGTGAGCACCCCGAAAACCTTGGCCAAATTCGCCAGTTTCTCAACTATTATCTGCCCACTACGCTCAATCTGCTGCAAAAATATGTAGAGCTGCAAAACCAGCAGCTGCGCGTTGGCAACATTGACGAAGGGATGCGCCAGATCGAGGATATGCTGGACAAAATCGCGACCGCCTTCCAGCGCCAGCTCGACAGCCTGTTTGAAAGCAGCGTTGTGGATATTACCGCCGACATTCAGGTCATGGAAAAAATGATGGCTGCCGAAGGTTTGAGCGGCGGAAATGATTTTAAGATAAACTGACAAACCATAAAGGAGATACGACCTATGGATGAAGAAAAGATCCCCCAGCTGACCCTGACCCCTGACTTGGACGAAGCTGTTCAGGCAGAAGTAAAGCCTGAAACCGAAGTTGCTGAAAAAGCGCCTGCGCCTGAGGCGGGTCCGGAGTTTTCCGCGCTCTCTGAGGCCGAGCAGAAGGCTGTTTGCGAGTTTTCCAAAAAAATTGATCTGTCCGACTCCAACCACATCATCCAGTACGGCGCCGCGGCGCAGAAAAACATCGCCGACTTCTCGCAGGCCGCGCTGGACAAGGTCAAAATGAGCGACATGGGCGAAGTCGGCACGATGCTTTCCGGCCTGCTTGTAGAGCTTAAGACATTGGACGAGCCCGAAAAGAAGGGGCTCGCCGGTCTGTTCAGCAAGGCTAAGCAGAGCGCTGAAACACTCCGTGCCCGCTACGGCAAGGCCGAAGAAAATGTGGACCGCATCGCCGGTGAGCTTGAGGGACACCAGCGCAAGCTCATGAAGGACGTCGCGGTCATGGATCAGATGTACGAAAAGAACCTTGCGTACTTCAAAGAGCTCACCATGTATATCCTCGCAGGCAAGCAGAGTCTGGAGGCTGCCCGCAACACCACGCTCAAGGAGCTGCGCGCCAAGGCCGAGGCATCGGGCCTGCCTGAGGATGCGCAGGCAGCCAACGACTTTGAGAACAAATGCCAGCGTTTTGAAAAGCGCCTGCACGACCTGGAGCTCACGCGCGTCATCTCCCTCCAGACCGCGCCGCAGATCCGCATGATCCAGAACAACGACACCGCCATGATGGAGAAGATCCAGACCTCCCTCATGAACACCATCCCGCTGTGGAAAAACCAGCTCGTGCTCACGCTCGGCATCGAGAACTCCCGCCGTGCCATGGAGGCGCAGCGCAAGGTCACTGACATGACGAACGACCTGCTGAAGAAAAACGCCGATATGCTCAAAATGGCTACCACTGACACGGCCCGCGAAGCTGAACGCAGCATTGTAGACATCGAAACGCTCCAGCACACGAACCAGAGCCTCATTGAAACGCTCGATGATGTGCTCAAGATCCAGACCGAGGGCGCACAGAAGCGCGCTGAAGCCGAGCAGGAGCTGCGCCGCATTGAAGGGGAGCTGAAGCAAAAGCTGCTGGAGACCCGCAGCACGCAGTAAGGAGCACCTATGAACATTTTCAAAAAGCGCGGCTTTGCCGTGGCGGTGCTTGTCATCGCCATCATCGCCGCCATCATCATTGGGCAGGTCACAAAGCCTGCCACCCCGGACTATGCGCCCGATTCTGCCAAAGCCGTGCAGCAATGGGCCGATAGCAATGCCGGCTCCTACACGGCCTATGTGCTGGACGACGCGAACCTGTTCTCCAGCAATACCAAGCAGCAGATCGCCACGTACAACGCCGCACTGGACTATCAGTACAGCGGCATCCTCGGCGTCGTCACCGTTTCCTCGCTGGGCGATACGGACATCACTGACTATGCCTATGACATCTGCTACAATACAAGTACCTTCGGAAGCGGCGACCTTGTGCTGTTCCTGGACGCAGAGAGCGGTCAGTGGTACGTAGAACCCGGCCCGGACATCGCAGACTATCTGGACAGTGAAATTGAGATCCTCTTCACCCAGAATCTCGGCAACAGCTTCTGGTCGAATGCCGACCGCCAGATCCTCACGCTCTTTGCCGACGTTTCCGAGTGGTATGCTGACAACATTCCCGTTTCCGGTCAGATCGTCGACGGCTATGGCTACAATGACAGCAGCAGCGGCGGTGTGTTTGCAACCATTCTGGGCCTGCTGATCCTCTTCATTGTCATCTCGCTCATTTTCTCCTTTGTTGCCGCACTGACTCGCGTCAGCCATGGCTATGCATTCTTTGGCCCGTTCTGGGGCCCGTGGTGGGGCGGCTGCTATCATCGCCACCCGCGCTGGTTCGGCGGCTATCACGCGCCGCCTCCCCCGCCTCCCGGCGGCCCGGGCTTTGGCGGTCCACGGCCGGGCGGCCCAAGACCCGGTGGTCCGCGCCCCGGCGGCAGCGGATTTGGCGGTGGCCCTTCCCGTCCGCCGCGCTCCGGCGGCAGCAGCTTCGGCGGCAGCCGCAGCAGCGGATTTGGCGGCGGTGGCTCTCGCGGCGGCTTCGGCGGTGGCGGCAGCCGCGGCGGTGGCTTCGGCGGCGGCGGCAGCCGTGGTGGCTTTGGCGGCGGCCGGCGTTAAACGCACAAGCTGCGTCTCTGCCAGAACATCCAAAAAACCGGTGTGACGTATGTCACACCGGTTTTTCTCAACGCAACAAAGAAGCAGAGAAAGCTCATGCCATCTTCGCTTTTTCTTCTCATCTGTGTCCATCCCGAAATCCTCCTGAGATATTTTGGGCAACACTGCACAATTCGGCAAGCAGATCCTGCGAAGCGCGCCGACGCAAGTATACGGTGCTGCCTTTGATCAAAACAGGCGTTCCCAATGCTTTATGCCTCTTGTAGCGCCCGCTGCTTTGTCGCGTATTCATACGCGCCCTTAAAATCCCCGCGTTCCTTGCAGCACTGCTCCAGCGCCGCATACAGCTCCCGCAGCAAAAGCTGCGGCGTATTCGCCGCCTGCTCGGCCTGCTGCAAATACAGCTGCGCGTTTTCAAACTGCTCTTTGCGCAGCGCAATGCGCCCGCGCAAAATCAGATATTCCGTCTGCTGCGCCTCCGGCAGCTCCGCAATGGACCATATTTCCTTCTCCGCCGCCTGCACGTGCTCCTGCGCAAGGTGGTACCGTGCCATGACCAAATGATACCGCGCCTCGCTCTGCTGCTGCATGTGCGCCGCGTGGTAGTGCTCCGCCGCGCGATCCACGTTCTTGCCCTGTGCCAGCGCAGCGCGCGTCAGCAGCTCCTGACCGGCCAGCCGCAGCGCCGCATTTGTATAAAGCCCCCGCGCGTCATATTCCAGCGCTTCAAGGCACAGCGTCTGCGCAGTGTCAAGATCCTCCCGCAGCAGCGCGTCATACGCCAGCTGCATTGCCGAACGCGCCAGAAGCAGCAGCGTTTCGTCACCCGCCCATGCACTGTCAGGCCGCAGCAGATCCAGGCATGCCTTTGCCTCCCCGGCCCGCAGCATAGCCCGTGCCCCGGCCAGTCGGTCCGATGCTGCGCTGCTTTCGCCGTTAGCCAGCAGCCAGCCTGCCTCCACATCCAGCCGCGCCGCCAGATATTCCAGCGTGCGCATGGATGGCCGTGCCTGATCGTTTTCGATCTGAGAGAGCATATTGCGCGTAATATACGCGCCCGCCAGTTCTCGCTGCGTCAGTCCACGGTCCTGCCGCGTCTGGCGGATCTTCTGCCCAAGCGTCATACGATCGCCTCCCAAAAGGAAATTCTATTTACCTGTATTGTAACACATACTTCCCCAGTTGTCACGAAAAAGCAGCGACAGGAATTTTCTGCCGCTGCTGATTTCTACATTTAACTCACTATTTTATGTTTTCAAATGTATGTTTATATTCAATCTTGACTTAGTTCACTTGCTTACTCTGCTACTTAATTCTGTCAAAACTTCAATCTTTCCGCCAGGTGACTCAAGCCCCCAATTATCCCAACCAGCATACTCCCTTCGAGCAAACAGTTCAATTTTTTCTTGCACCGGGAACATTTTAGTTATTCCATCGATAACTTCTTTTGGCTTCACGCTGTGCTCACTTCTATGAACTGTAACCATCTGTCTAATATTTTTTGCACCGCGCGGTTGGGGAAATTTACCTTTCTTAAATGCCAAAACAAATTCTGTCTGGCTTAACGTATATCTCCCCGGGTTGTGAACCATTTTATCCCACACAAATGCAACTGTTTTATATTCAAATCCCCATGCCTCCCCAAGTTCAATGGAATTAGCCATCTGTGGTCCTGTAGTCCACATAAACAAAATACAATCATCAGCCGAAATAGATCTGATATTTAGTTTTTTTAAATCTTTGAGTTTTATAGTAGGGTATTTAAATTCTGCGGCGCTTAAAAAAATTTCCTTTTCAAATCCCGCATTTTCTCCTTTGATTACAGTCTTATCATACTGCATCTTTCCACCATAGTCCCATGGTGGGTCAGCATAAATAACCTGATATTTCTTATCTGGTAGGGGCGGATACATGTTCTCAAGATGGTTAATTTTCACTCTGTCCTCTCGTTGTATGCTATATAGTGAATATGCGGTTACCATCTTTTCTTGATTATCTGCCATGTGATTCTCCATTCCATTAGTTATAATTTATTATAGCTTGTTATTCAGCAGTAGTCAACGTCTCCCCCCACGTTACTTATAATCCGTTGTTTTAAAAGCATCTATCATATATGATTTTATATTAAGGAGATGTTTCTTATGATTACAAAGCAATTCGGCGAACGCATTAGAGCGCTTAGAAATCAAAAAGGTATCAGCCAAGAAAAATTCGCATTATCAATAGATATGGATAGAACTTATTATGCGTCCGTAGAAAGCGGCAAACGAAATGTTTCTATTAATAATATTGAGAAGATTGCTCGCGGCCTTGGTGTATCAATAGAAGAACTTTTCAGAGGGCTATAGGAGGTTACAACACATGGCAAGTAATGCTTTAAGAAAGCGGAATAATTGGCAAACTGAGTCTGGCCCCGGTGGACTTGCCGGTTTCGCTGAAAAAGATTTAATTACAGCGCTTAGGGAGAATCTCGATTTGTCCGTTTATGAGGTTAATGATCACCCGACAGATTTAAAGCACTTGTATGAGTATGTAGCATTGTCAGAAAAAACATTATCCGAGATATTCAATCCTAGTAAAGCTGCCATGAAAAATGCACAAAGCCGGGGTTGGGGTGTATCTCCGGACTTTTCTATCCGCAATAAGGAAACTGGTAAAGTTCTTTTCGGAGAAATCAAACGCCAAGATGGCTGGGTTGAGGGAAAAGAACCCAGCGCAGGTCGCGGCAATGCACACGAGAGAATGTGCAAACTATTCACGCCTGGCCTTATGAAAAAATACAGAGAAATAAGCGGCATTACAAGTGAGGATATTCTACCATTTTGGGTTGTGTTAGAAGGGGATATTACCCGTGATCCAAAGCGCAACCGTGAAATTGCTTTCTGGTTTGATAAATACGATAAGAACTATTTTATGTGGCGACCGCAGATGACAGATAAGGAACTTATTGAACATTTCAATACGTATCTGAAGCAATATCTTGATTAACTAATCATCTCCTGTCAATAATGGTCAAGACATGATTGGCTTACAATGACCTATTATATCAAAAAGGCATCCAGCACAGGATGCCTTTTTGTATCATTGGCTTCGGGAACCACCGGCTATGCCGGTGGAGG
>CAKTXB010000091.1 GCA_934630555.1 uncultured Oscillospiraceae bacterium | reverse complement strand
GCTTCGGTGGTAGCGGAGATGGCGACCTCGATGATGATGGCGGGAGCGTCGACCTTCTTTTCCCACTTGGCGTGGCCTTCGACGGAGACCTTGCCCGGCTGATAGCTCTCAGCGATCTCATACATCTTGTCCACGAAGCCGGTGGTACGGCCGGTGACGGAAGCGGAAACAGCGTCCTGCGACAGGCAGCCGATGATGACCGGAGCGTCGGAGGTGGCGTTCTTCATCGCGTTCATGACGGTCTCGTTCTCACCGAACTTTTCAGCGGCGATGGCGGCAGCGTTCTCGTTGTTGGTAGCGGCAGTCGCCTTGACAGCGCCGGTGGTGTCGCCGGGAACGCCGGAGTCGAAGCCGATGACCGGGATGTTCTTGTCAGCGCACACTTCGAGGATCTCAGTCACAGCGTCGGTGGACAGAGCGGCGAGGGCCATGGCCTTCGGGTTCTTGGCCAGCTCGTTCTTGACCATGTTGACCTGCGCGTCGATCTCGGTCTCGGAAGCCGGGCCATCGAAGTAGATGTCGACGTCGTAGTCAGCGGCAGCAGCGGCGGAACCGGCGGCAACAGCCTGCCAGAACTGGTGCTGGAAGCCCTTGGCCATGACCGGGATGTACAGGCGCTCGCCATCGCTAGAAGCGGTGTCGTCAGCAGCGGGGGTCTCATCAGCCGCCGGGGTCTCGGCTGCGGGGGTCTCAGTCTGAGCCGGAGTTTCGGTTTTCGTGTCCTTCGCCGGGGTGCTGGAAGCACAGGCGACGAGGCCGAGCACCATGACTACAGCCAGGAGCAGAGCGATGATTTTCTTCATTTCATGTTCCTCCAAAAATTTTTTATTATTAAACGCCCGGGGCGCTTAATACACAATGTAGGCGCGGCGGGGCCGCAGGGGGGGCGGGCGGCGGTTTGGCGCCTGCCCGCGGGATGTTTCTCAGCCCTTCTTCACGTGGTTGGCGGCGTTCGTTCTGGCAATATCCAGCAGGACAGCGCCGATGACGACCGCGCCGGTGAGGAACGTCTGCCAGGGCGCCTGCAGGCCGCAGGAGGACAGGCCGTTCTTCAGGACGGACATGATGAACACGCCGATGAGCGTGCCGACCATGGTGCCGGAGCCGCCGGACATGGACGTGCCGCCGATGATGACGCCGGTGATGCCGTTCATTTCCTGACCGGCGCCGGTGCCCGGGGTGATGGTGGTGTAGGCCGCGGCATAGAACAGGCCGGACATGCCGATGAAGAAGCCGGAGAGGGTGTAGACTGCGACCTTCCAGTTATCGACCTTGATGCCGGACAGGCGGGTGGCTTCTTCGTTGGAGCCGATGGCGTAGACATAGCGGCCGAACTTGGTCTTGTGCAGGACGAGCGAGGCGATGATGAAGAAGCCGACCAGCCAGAACACACCGACCGGGAAGCCCTTGACGCCGAACAGCTCGGCGCGGATAAACACCTTCTTGAACCAGCCGCCGATCTCCGCGGTGGCGGTGGGCCACGTCTGCGACTGGACTTTGGTGATGAGCGAGCCGAGGCCGGCTGCCATCATCTGCGTGCCGAGCGTTGCGATGAACGGCGGCAGGCGGAGCTTTGCGATGAGGTTACCGTTGATGAAGCCAAACACCACGCCGACCAGAATGGTCAGGATGACGGAGGCGATGAGCGGCCAGCCCTGCTTGAAGGAGTAGCCGCCGAGCAGGGCCGCGGTCATCATGACCGTGCCGAGCGAAAGGTCAATGCCGCCGGTGATGATGATGAACGTCACGCCGAAGGCCATGAAGCCGATGTAGTAGCTGGATTCAAGGATGTTTTTGACCATATCCAGCGACAGGAAGTTGTTGCCGAAGATGGAAAAGATGATGTACAGGATGACCAGAGCCGCCGGTGCAAGCAGCTTCTGCATATCAAGTTTTTTATTCTGCATAGTTCGTTACCCCACTTCTCTCTTGGTTGCAAACGTCATAATGTTTTCCTGCGTCGCCTCTTCGATGCTCAGCTCGCCAGTCTTGCGGCCTTCGCACATGACCACGATGCGGTCGGACATACGCAGCAGCTCCGGAAGCTCGGACGAGATCATGATGATCGCCTTTCCTTCGGCTGCGAGCTGGTTCATGAGCTTGTAGATCTCGCTCTTGGCGCCGACGTCGATGCCGCGCGTCGGTTCGTCAAAGATGAGGATGTCGCAGTCACGCAGCAGCCACTTGGCAAGCACGACCTTCTGCTGGTTGCCGCCGGACAGGCTGCGCACCAGCGTTTTGGAGCTGGGCGTCTTGGTGCGGATCTTTTCGATGTATTCCTGCGAAGCCGCTTCGATTTTTTTGTCGTTTACAAGAGGGCCGGAGGTGAACTGGTCGAGCGAAGCGAGCACAGTGTTGTCGGCAACGGACAGGCCGAGACACAGGCCGTAGCGCTTACGGTCTTCGGACAGGTAGCCGATGCCGGCCGTGACGGCGTCACGCGGGCTGCGGATGGTGACTTCTTTGCCGCCGATCTTGATGGTGCCGCTCGTGCGCTTGTCGGCGCCGCAGAGCAGGCGCGCCGTTTCGGTGCGGCCCGCGCCCATGAGGCCGGCAAAGCCGAGGATCTCGCCCTTGTGCAGCTCGAACGAAACATCCTTTACATCATCAGACACGAGATGCTCCGCCTGCAGCACGACGGGGGCGTCGGGCGCGACGTTCGAGCGGGTCTTGGGTTCTTCATAGATGACGCGGCCGACCATCATCTGCACGACCTGGTCGATGGATGTTGCGGCGGTCTCCACGGTGTCCACGTACTGGCCGTCACGCATGACGGTGATGCGGTCGGTGATCTGCTTGAGCTCATCCATGCGGTGGGAGATGTAGACGATGCCCACGCCCGTGGCCTTGAGGCGGCGGATGAAGGTGAAGAGGTCTTCGATCTCGCTTTCAGTCAGCGCCGCGGACGGCTCATCCATGATGAGCACCTTGGTATTATTATAGGAGAGGGATTTCGCGATCTCGACCATCTGCTGCTTGGCGACCGTCAGGCGCTTGACCTGCGTTTTGGACGAAATGTTGAGGTGCAGCGACTGCAGCAGCTCGTCGGTCATTTTGTTCTGCCTGGCCTTGTCCAGGAACAGACCGTTTGTGGGCTCGCGGCCGATGAAAATGTTTTCGGCCACCGTCAGGTCCTGCATCAGGTTGAGCTCCTGGTGCACGATGCTGATGCCCTTGGCCTGCGCGTCGCGCGGACCATTGATCTCCACCGGCTGGCCGAACAGCTCGATCGTGCCGGCGTCTTTGGTGTAGACGCCGGTGAGGATCTTCATCAGCGTGGACTTGCCTGCGCCGTTCTCACCGATGAGCGCCATGACCTCGCCCGCACGGACCTCCAACTGGGCGTCGTCAAGCGCGTGTACGCCGGGGAAATACTTCTGGATGCCGTGCATCCGCAGGATCGTTTCTCCCATTCCAACATCACCTTTCTGATTGCATGTTTCCGTTTCGTTTTTTGTTCGCGCAAATCGTTTTATCACATTGCACAAAAGCGAAACGTTTCGACGTGGCACTATCCACAAGAGGTCAAAATCACGCACAAATTCGTTCCTCTGAATCTGTACGATTTGCATAATGCGACGTCGTTTGATTGGCTCGTTTTACTCACTATAATCAATTTTTTCAGAAAAATCAAGACATTTTTTTAATTTTTTCTGTTGACAATGAAAAAAATTTTATGTAAGATGAAGTGGACATAAGGGAAAGGATAATCCGAGAATTCGCGAAACGATTCGCGATGGAAGGCGAAATTCATGGCTACGATCAAGGATGTTGCGCAGCGTGCGCAAGTCGCTCCGTCTACAATTTCCAAATATCTGAACGGCGGGAATGTCCGCCCGGAGCACGCAGAAGCCATCCGGGAGGCCATCGCGGAGCTGGGGTATCGCGTGAATCCCTATGCCAGAGGGCTGAAAACGCCGCACGCGCGCTCCATCGGCATTCTGACGCCGGATACGACGGCGCCGTTTTTTGGCAATGTGCTGACCGCGTTTGACAAGCTCATGCGCGAGAACGGCTATCACACGCTCATTTCGTGCTACAGCGCGAACCACGGGCTGGAGCGCGACAATCTGCGGTTTTTGCTCAATTCCGGCATCGACGGTCTTCTTTATATTCCGGAGGACCTTTCGGCGGAGGAATTTCAGGAGCTGACGGCCAGCTGCGGGATCCCTGTGGTGCAGGTGGACCGGATGATCCAGGGCGTGGAGACGGACGCGGTGCTGGTGGATAACACGAATTCGATCTATCAGGCGGTGGCAAAGCTCATTGACCGCGGACACCGGCGCATAGCCATCATCACGGGGCCAAAGTCGGTGATGACGGCGAAGGAACGTCTGGTCGGCTATCTGCGCGCGCTGTCGGACCGTGATTTTTTGTATGACGATATGCTGGTCATCAGCGGGCCGAACGCGTTTGCAACGGGCTATCGCGGGTTTTTGCAGCTGACGGAGGTGCATGACCCGCCCACGGCGATCGTTTCCACGAACTATGACATTGCGATGGGGCTTATTACCGCCGCGCGCGAGCGCGGGGTGCGGATCCCGGAGGATGTGGATATTTTCGGCTATGACTGCGTGGAGGTCTGCGCCATGCTGAACCCGCCGCTGCCGGTGGTGCAGCAGCCGGAGCAGCAGCTTGGCGCGCTGGCGGCGGAATATCTGCTGGAGCGGCTTTCCGGCAGCCTCATCCCACCGCGGCTGACGCGGCTGGCCTGCCGGCTGCATGACAATCCCCGCAACACGGAGCCTTGATGTTCTGCGCGCAGTGCGCGCTGACAATACCAAACGATACATATTATAAAAACACGCTGCTGCGGCAGCGGGAAGCAGGAGGAAACTACTATGGCAAAGAACAGATATGTTGGCGAATATCCCGCCATTGGCATCCGCCCCATCATTGACGGCCGCCGCGGCCCGATGCAGCTGCGCGAGAGCCTGGAGGGGCAGGTCATGGAGATGGCGCTGGCCGCGAAAAAGCTGTTTGAGGAGAATCTGCACTACTCCAACGGCGAACCGGTTCGCGTTGTGGTTGCTGACAGCTCCATCGGCCGTGTGCCGGAGGCCGTCGCCTGCGCGGAGAAGTTCCGCAAGGAAGGCGTGGCCATCACGCTGTCGGTCACGCCGTGCTGGTGCTATGGCTCGGAGACCATGGATATGGATCCCATGACCATCAAGGGCGTTTGGGGCTTTAACGGCACGGAGCGTCCGGGCGCTGTGTATCTGGCCTCCGTTCTGGCCACGCACGCACAGAAGGGCCTGCCGGCATTCGGCATCTACGGCCACGAGGTGCAGGACCGCGATCAGGTCACCTGCATTCCCGACGACGTGAAGGAAAAGCTCCTGCGCTTCGGCCGCGCGGCAGTTGCGGCGGCCACGATGCGCGGCAAGAGCTATCTGCAGATCGGCTCGATGTGCATGGGCATCGGCGGCTCCATCATTGACCAGCAGTTCATGGAGGAGTACCTCGGCCTGCGTGTGGAGTCTGTGGACGAGGTCGAGATCCTGCGCCGCATGGAAGAAGGCATTTACGACCACGAGGCCTATGAAAAGGCGCTGGCGTGGACGAAGGAGCACTGCAGGGAAGGCCGCGACGACAACCCCGAATCCGTGGAGTTCCTCGGCGAAGAGCGCCGCATCAAGTTCACGAAGGAAGAAAAGGAAAAGCAGTGGGAGTTCACCATTAAGATGTACTGCATCATCAAGGACCTGATGCGCGGCAACGACAACCTGCCCGCCGGCTTTGAGGAAGAAAAGGTCGGCCACAACGCCATCGCGGCCGGCTTCCAGGGGCAGCGTCAGTGGACGGACCACTGGCCCAACTGCGACTATCCGGAGGCAGTCCTGAACTCCTCGTTCGACTTCACCGGCAAGAAGGAGCCGATGGTGTTTGCAACGGAAAACGATGTGCTGAACGGTTTGGGCATGCTCTTTATGGAGCTGCTGACGAACCGCGCGCAGATCTTTGCCGACGTGCGTACCTACTGGTCACCGGAGGCCACGAAGCGCGTGACGGGCTATGACCTGGAGGGCAAGGCCAAGGACAACGGCGGCATCATCCATCTGCTGAACTCCGGCGCGGCGTGCCTCGACGCGTGCGGCGAATGCACGGACGAGAACGGCAATGCTGTGATGAAGCAGTGGTGGGATGTCACCGAGGACGACATCAAGAAGATGACCGACGCGACCGTTTGGTGCGAGGCCGGCTTTGACAACTTCCGCGGCGGCGGCTTCTCCAGCCACTTTGTGACGCGTGCGGAAATGCCCGCCACGATGATCCGCCTGAATCTGGTGAAGGGCCTTGGCCCGGTGCTGCAGATCGCCGAGGGCTGGACCGTGAAGCTGCCGGATGAAGTGACCGACACGCTCATGGAGCGCACGAACCCGACGTGGCCGTGCACCTGGTTCACCCCGCGCTGCAACGGCAAGGCCGGCGATGCGTTCCAGGACGCCTACACGGTGATGCAGAACTGGGGCGCCAACCACGGCGCGATCTCCTACGGTCACGTCGGCGCGGATCTCATCACGCTGTGCTCCATCCTGCGCATCCCGGTGTGCATGCACAACGTGGAGGACAAGGACGTGTTCCGTCCGGCGGCATGGAATGCCTTTGGCATGGACAAGGAAGGCCAGGACTATCGTGCCTGCGCCGCCTACGGCCCGATGTACAAGAACATTCGCTGAGGCAGTTTGAAGTAAAAAACCACCGGGCAGGCGTTTGCCTGCCCGGTCTTTCCAGAAAGGAGCTATGACAATGCTGAAAAATATTCCCTCCATTCTTTCTCCGGAGCTTTTGAAGGTTTTGGCCGAAATGGGGCACGGCGACCGCATTTGCATCGGCGACGGCAACTTCCCCGGCGCGTCCATGGCCAAGCCGCACAACTGCGTGCTGGTGCGGGCCGACGGCCACGGCGTGTGCGAGCTGCTTGACGCCATTTTGCAGGTGATCCCGCTGGACGAGTATGTGGAGCACCCGGTGCAGATCATGGAGGTCGCCGAGAAGGACAAGGGCATGGAAGTGCCCATCTGGAACGAATATAAGAAGATCGTCGCCAAGTACGACGCGCGCGGCGCGGCGGCCTTTGGCAGCGTGGAACGGTTCGCGTTCTACGAGGAGGCCCGCAACACGTACTGCATTTTGCAGAGCGGTGAAACGGCCATTTATGCGAACATCATTTTGCAGAAGGGCGTTGTGAAATAACAAACGGCTTAAAAAACAGCGGGCGCGGAGGCGCCCGCTGTTTTTCTGCGCCGAAATGCGCCTTTACGCGCGGGAGGCATCGTGATATAATGAGATTAGATAAACGGGGCTTCGCCCCGGTACCCTGTGGTTTGGGGTTTTGCAACCTTTTAGGTTGTACGTTTTGCTTGCAGTGCCTGCTAGGGGGGCGGCTCGGCCCCCCTTTCTTTCCCGCGGGGAAAGAAAGCGCCGCCGGCGGTGTAAAGA
>CAKTXB010000090.1 GCA_934630555.1 uncultured Oscillospiraceae bacterium | reverse complement strand
GCCTGGGGCTGCGCGCGGGCATTGGTTTTTTGAAAATTCTTGCAGATAATCAGAAAGGCGAGGCGAAAGTATGAATCATCCTCTTTCGGACATGATCGGCGCTTCCATGAGCAAAATTCGGGAAATGATCGACGTGAATACGGTCATCGGCGATGCGATCACAACGCCGGACGGCGTGACGATCATCCCGGTCACAAAGGTTTCCATTGGCTATGGCAGCGGCGGCAGCGATTTTGCGACGAAGAACTATCCGGCCGGGCGCGACAATGCATTTGGCGGCGGCGCGGGCGCGGGCGTGACCATCACGCCGGTGGCGTTTTTGGTCATTCGCGGCGAGAGCGTGCGGATGCTGCCCATTGCGGAGCCGGCGTCGACGTCGGTGGACCGGCTCATTGAGCTGCTGCCGGAGCTGCTGGACAAGGCGGACGCGTTTCTGGCGTCGCGCAAGGCGAAAAAAGCGCCGGAGGCTGAATAAGTGCGCATCACCCGGCAAAGACTATGCCGGGTGATGTAATTTGGTAAAATGCAGCATTTGCGCGGCGGCGCTGATCTGTATACTGGCGGTGCTATGCAGTGTTTGCGCGGCGGCAGCGCCGGAGGTTTCAGCGCGCAGCGCGGTGGTCATGGACGCGGCCAGCGGGCGGTGCTTGTACGAAAAGAATGCAGATGCGCGCAGTCTGGTTGCAAGTACGACGAAAATTATGACGGCACTGCTGGTTTGTGAGCAGTGCGATCTGCAGCGCCTTGTGACCGTGCCGCCGCAGGCGGCGGGTGTGGAAGGCTCGTCCATGGGCCTTGCTGCCGGGGAAAGGCTGACGGTGGAGGCACTGCTGTATGGGCTGATGCTGCGCTCTGGGAACGACGCTGCCGTGGCGCTGGCTGTGGCGTGCGACGGGTCAGTCAGCCGCTTTGCGGCGCGGATGAACGCGCGGGCACGGGCGCTGGGGCTGGAGAATACGCATTTTGACAATCCGAACGGGCTCGACAGCGAGCAGAACTATTCTACGGCGCACGATCTGGCGGTGCTGACGCGGGCGGCGCTGCAGAATGAACAGTTCCGTGCGATCGTCGGTACGAAAAACAAGACGATCGCAGGAAGGACGCTGACGAATCACAACAAGCTGTTGTGGCGCTATCCGGGTGCGACGGGCGTCAAGACCGGCTATACGAAGAGGGCCGGGCGGATATTGGTGAGCAGCGCGGTTCAAAACGGCTGGGAGGCTATTTGTGTGACCGTCAGCGACCCGGACGACTGGCGCGACCACGCGCGGCTGCTGGACTATGTGTTTGAAACGTATACGCCGTATACTGCCGTGCAGGCCGGAGAGCGGCTGGCGCGCGTGCCGGTGTTTGACGGTGCGGAGGACGGCGTGGGCGTTTTGTGCGCACAGGATCTTTTGCTGCCCATTACGGGCGGAGAATGCGTGAGCGTGCGCGTGTTTGCACCGCACTACGCCTTTGCGCCAGTACTGTGTGCTGAGGCGGGATACGCGGAAATTTTGCTGAACGGCGCGCCGGTGGGGCGCGTGGCGCTGTATTATGAAACGCCGGTGGCACAGGCGGCGCGCGGCGGAAAATAGAGCAAAGGAACTTGGGAATGGAAGAACGGGTGCAGAAGCTGCTTGCGCGATATGGCGTGGCGTCACGCCGGAAGGCGGAGCAGCTGATCGAAGAAGGGCGCGTGCGTGTGAACGGCAACACGGCACGGCTGGGCGATACGGCGGACGACCGGGAGGACGTCATTGAAGTGGACGGAAAGCGGCTGCGCGCGCCGGAGGCACGGGTATATTTGATGCTCAACAAGCCGCGCGGGTATGTGACGACGCTGGCGGATGAAAAGGGCCGCCGGACCGTTGCGGAGCTTGTGGCGGGCTGCGGCGCGCGGGTGTATCCCGTGGGGCGGCTGGACCTCAACTCCGAGGGGCTGCTGCTGATGACGAATGACGGGGCGCTGGCGAACCGATTGATGCATCCGAGCCATGTGGTGGAGAAAAAATATCTGGTTTGGGTGAGCGGCTACAGGACGGGCGCGGAAGAGAGCCTGCGGCAGCCGATCGAGATCGACGGCCGGAAAACGCACCCGGCGCGGGTGCGGCTGGTGCGGCAGAAGGACGGCGTGGCGCTGTTTGAGATCGTGATCTCGGAGGGGCGCAACCGGCAGATCCGACGGCTGTGCGAGCGCGCGGCGCTGACGGTGACGCGGCTGCGGCGCGTGGCGGAGGGGCCGCTGGAGCTTGGCACGCTTCCGACCGGCGCGTGGCGCGCGCTTTCGGACGCGGAGGTGCGGGCGCTTTTTGAATAGGAACACAATTTCGCGGAAATTTTGCAGGCATACTTGCAAAGTTTCCGCGAAAACTGTATGATAAATAAGATAATGACTATTTGTTTAGGAGGTATCGTGCGTGTCGGACGATATTCTTTCTCTTTTACAGGAGCGCTTCCGCACCTTTTCCAAGGGGCAGAAGCTCATTGCGGGCTACATTATGGACTCGTATGACAAGGCTGCATTCATGACGGCCAGCAAGCTGGGCAAGACGGTGGGCGTGTCGGAATCGACAGTGGTGCGCTTTGCCGTGGAGCTGGGCTTTGACGGCTATCCCAGTATGCAGAAAACCTTGCAGGCGCTGGTGCGCACGAAGCTCACGAGCGTGCAGCGCATCGAGGTGACGAACAGCCGCATTGCGGGCGATGTGGTCGGCTCGGTGCTGCAATCAGACATGGACGCACTGCGCATGACGGGGGAGCTGCTGGACCGCTCGGAGATGGAGCGGTGCGTGGAGGCAATCTTGCACGCAAAGCAGATCTATATTCTGGGCGTGCGCTCGTCGGCGGCCATTGCAGTGTATTTGAACTTTCATCTGCGCAGCGTGTTTGACAATGTGCAGCTGGTGTCTTCCAGCTCGACGAGCGAGATGTTTGAGCAGATGATCCATGTGACGCGTGACGATGTGGTGCTGGGCATCAGTCTGCCGCGCTATTCCATCCGCACGGTGAAGATCATGCAGTATGCACATGACTGCGGGGCGACGACCATTGCCATTACGGACAAGGCTGAGGCACCGGCCGGCCGGGCGGCGGACCATGTATTGGTCGCCAAGAGCGACATGGTGTCGATCGTGGACTCACTGGTGGCGCCCATGAGTGTGGTGAACGCAATGCTGGCTATGATAAGCCGCCGGCAGGAGCAGACGCTCTCCAAGACGTATCAGGATCTGGAGCGTTTGTGGGAGGAGTATGATGTCACAGAATATGTGGAGTGAGCTGGTCGTGATCGGCGGCGGCGCGGCAGGGATGCTGGCCGCCGGAACAGCGGCGGAGCAGGGCATCCGCGTGACGCTGCTGGAGCCGAACGAGCGGCTGGGCAAAAAGCTCTATATTACCGGAAAGGGCCGCTGCAATGTGACGAATGACTGCGCGGCGGAGGATTTTTTTAAAAATGTGCCGCGCAATCCGCGGTTTTTATACAGCAGTGTGTACGGCTTTCCACCGCAGGATATGATGGCGCTGCTGGAGCGGCTGGGCTGTTCCTTGAAGGTGGAGCGCGGGGCGCGGGTATTTCCGCAGTCGGACAAGTCGGCGAGCGTCATCGACGCGCTGCGCGGCTATCTGCACGCGGGCGGCGTGCAGGTGCGGCGCGGACGCGCGGCGGAGATCCTGACGCAGGACGGCATGGTGACGGGCGTGCGTACAGAGGATGACGTTATCGTGCCAGCCAGGGCTGTGATCCTGGCGACCGGCGGCTGCTCGTATCCGCTGACGGGCTCGACGGGCGACGGCTATCGTATGGCAGCGGCGCTGGGGCACACCATTGTGCCGCCGGTGGGGTCGCTGGTGCCGCTGGTGGAAAAAGGGCACGACTGCGGGCAGATGCAGGGCCTTTCTCTGCGGAACATCGCACTGCGGCTGACGGACCAAAAGGGCAAGACGGTGTTTGAGGACTTTGGCGAGCTGCTGTTTACGCACTTTGGCCTGTCGGGCCCGGTCACGCTCAGTGCCAGCGCACACATGCGCGAGGGTGCGGCGTACACAGTACACATCGACCTGAAGCCTGCGCTGGATGCGCAAAAGCTGGACGCGCGGCTGCTGCGGGAATTTGAGCAGAATCAGAACCGCAACTTTGAAAACGCGCTGGGTGCGCTGCTGCCGCGGCTGATAATCCCGGTCGTGGTGCGGCGGTGCGGCGTGGATGGCACGCAGAAGGTGAACGCCGTAACGCGGGAGCAGCGGCGGGCGCTGCTGGAGGTGCTGAAGGACTTCAGCGTGGACATTGCCTGCAAGGCGCCGGTCGAGGAGGCCATTGTGACGTCCGGCGGCGTGAAGGTTTCGGAGGTGGAGCCGCGCACCATGCGCTCAAAGCTGGTGCGGGGGCTGTATTTTGCGGGAGAAATTCTGGACGTGGATGCCTATACGGGCGGCTTCAATTTGCAGATCGCCTGGTCGACGGGCCACGCGGCGGCAATGGCCGCGGCGGAGGCATTGGGGGAGGAAACTTGATGAAGAAGCGATTTATCAGCATTGCCATTGACGGCCCGGCGGGCGCGGGAAAGAGCACGCTGGCGCGCCGCGTGGCGCAGGAGCTGGGATATTTGTATGTGGACACCGGCGCAATCTATCGCACGGTGGGATACCATATGTGGCTGTATGGCATTGGGCCGAAGGATGTGGACGGCGTGACCCGGCTTTTGGACGATGTGAACATCCGCATCGAGCATCAGGCGGACGGGGTGCAGCACATGATCCTGAACGGCAAGGACGTGACGAACGAGATCCGCACGCCGGAAATGTCGCGCTATGCCTCCGGCGTGTCGTCGCTGCCGGTGGTGCGGGCGTTTTTGCTGGACATGCAGCGGGAGCTGGCACGGACGCACAATGTTATTATGGACGGCCGCGACATCGGCACGGTGGTGCTGCCGGACGCGGATGTGAAGATCTTCCTGACGGCTTCAGCCGAGGAGCGCGCGAAGCGGCGCTTCCGGGAGCTGGCGGAAAAGGGCGAAAAGACGACGCTGCAGCAGGTGCTCAGCGACATGGAAAAGCGCGACCGGCAGGATTCCACGCGTGCCTGCGCGCCGCTGAAGCCGGCGAAGGACGCCGTGCGGCTGGATACGTCGGATCTGGATCTGGAGCAGTCGGCACAGGCGATCCTGCGCATTGTGCGGGAGAAGCTGGAACGATGACGCGGCGTGTGATCCTGGCCGAAACGGCGGGGTTCTGCTTTGGCGTGGACCGCGCTGTGTCGCTGGTGGAGCAGGCCGTGCAGCGGGGCGGCCGCGTGGCGACGTTCGGACCGATCATTCACAACCGCCATGTCATTGACCGGTTTGCGGCGCTTGGCGTGCGGGAGATCGACGATCCGGCGGAGGCAATGGCGGGGGAGCATGTGGTCATTCGATCCCACGGCGTGAGCCGGGCAGTATATGAGCAGCTGCTGGCAAGCGGTGCGGACGTGATCGACGCGACGTGCCCGTTTGTAAAAAAGATCCACAACATTGTGGCAAGGGCGGATGAAGCCGGGCAGCAGGTCGTGATCATTGGCACGCGCGCGCACCCGGAGGTCGCGGCCATTGCGGGCTGGTGCCGCCGCCCGGTCATCTTTGAAGCACCGCAAGAACTGGAAACCTGGCTTACGGAG
This sequence comes from uncultured Oscillospiraceae bacterium, assembly GCA_934630555.1. Lineage (GTDB taxonomy): Bacteria > Bacillota > Clostridia > Oscillospirales > Oscillospiraceae > CAG-170. The sequence continues at coordinate 1,836 of CAKTXB010000090.1, read as the reverse complement.
GACGACACGCGGCGCGATCTGCCGCTGTGTATGGTCAGCCAGACGACCAGCACGCAGAATTTGTGGAAATCTTGCTGCGAAATCGCAAAAAAAGTGTGTACAAATTGCGAAATCTTTGATACAATATGCAAAGCTACGGAAATGCGTCAAAAAGAAGCGACTGTGCTTGCACGGCAGTGCGATGCAATGGTCGTCGTAGGTGACGCCAGAAGCTCCAACACCGGACGGCTTGCCATGATCTGCAAACAGTATTGCAGCAGTGTGTCGCTGGTCGATCATGCGGAGGAACTGGACCTGCATCTCTTCCAAAACGCGAATACTGTTGGCATCACCGCGGGTGCATCCACACCGGCGTGGATAATTAAGGAGGTAAACAAAAAAATGAGCGAAGAAATCAAGGTTGAAACTGCAATGGAGGAGAATTTTGCCGAGCTTCTCGAGCAGTCCCTCAAAACTTTAAATAATGGAGATAAGGTCACGGGCACTGTCATGGCGATCGGCCAGAACGAGATCGAAGTGGATCTGGGCACGAAGCACACCGCTTACATTCCTGTTGAGGACTTCACGGCCGAGCCGGGCGCGAAGATCGAGGATCTGGTAAAGGTCGGCGACGAGGTCGAGGCGATCGTGGTCCATGTGAACGATGGCGAGGGTGTTGTCCGCCTGTCCAAGAAGCGTCTGGAAGCTGGCAAGGCATGGGAAGAGATCGAGAACGCCGTGGAGTCCAAGGAAGTGTTCGAGGGCGTTGTCACCGAAGAGAACAAGGGCGGCGTGGTCGTCAATGTGAAGGGCATTCGGGTGTTCGTGCCCGCTTCGCAGACTGGCGTGCCCAAGGGCGGCGATCTGGGTGAGCTCGTCAAGAAGACGGTCCAGCTGCGCCTGACCGAGGTCAATCGTGCCCGCCACCGCGTGGTCGGCTCCATCCGCAGCGTCGCTTCTGAACTGCGCAAGGCTGCACAGGAGAAGATCTGGAGCGAGATCGAGGTCGGCAAGCACTATCATGGCGTTGTCAAGTCGCTCACGTCCTATGGCGCGTTTGTGGACATCGGCGGTGTGGACGGCATGGTCCATGTTTCCGAGCTGTCCTGGAACCGCATTAAGAATCCGTCCGAGGTCGTCAAGGTCGGCGACGAGGTCGACGTCTTTGTGCTGGGCTTCGACCCGGAAAAGAAGAAGATCTCCCTGGGCTACAAGACGGCGGAAACGAATCCGTGGAACATCTTCACCAGCCAGTATCATGTTGGCGACGTGGTGAAGGTCAAGATCGTGAAGCTCATGACCTTTGGTGCGTTTGCGGAGATCATTCCGGGCGTTGACGGCCTGATCCACATCTCTCAGATCGCAGACCGCCGCATTGGCAAGCCCGAAGACGTTCTGGCCGAGGGTCAGGAAGTCGATGCGAAGATCATCGACATCGACGAGGAGCACAAGCGCATTTCGCTCTCCATCCGTGCGCTGCTTGCCCCTGCTGCTGACGACGACTACGCGGACGACGCAGAGTAATTACAAAGTTAAAAAACAGGGCAGCCAGTCGGCTGCCCTGTTTGAGCGTGTCAAAGAAGTATTTTTGACACGCTCTCAAGCGCAGACCGCTGTGCTGGGTCCGCGTTTGAGAAGGCTTACAGTCCGCTGCGCGTATCATTTGTGCACAATTAGCGCACAAATTCCACGACAGAACTTTGTTCTGCATGGGTTCGCCTTGGCTGATCGCACTGCGCATAGCTTGTGCTCTTGGAGGCTCACGCAGCTTGCAGGACGGAAAGTATTTTCGGCGACGTACACGCCGCCGCCGAACATGATCCGGACTTTTTTCGCGCCTGCGGGCGCGAACTCTGC
>CAKTXB010000089.1 GCA_934630555.1 uncultured Oscillospiraceae bacterium | reverse complement strand
GATGATGACCACGCCGTCCTTCATCTTCGCAATGCGCTCGGCGTTGATGAGCGCGCCGCCGTCCACCGCCGGTGCGTGCACGGAAATAAAGTCCGACTTTGCCAGCAGCTCGTCCATCTCCACATACGGGATCCCCAGCTGCTTCTCAATGCCGGGAATGTGATAAATGTCAAACGCGATCACGTTCATGCCGATCGCCTTCGCCATCACGCCCAGATGCTGGCCGATGCGGCCGAAGCCCACGATGCCCAGCGTCTTGCCCTGCAATTCGATGCCCTTGCCGTAGGCTTTCTTTTCCCACTTGTCCTCGCGCATCGTGCTGCCCGCAATGGAAATGTAGCGCGCGCAGGAGAACATATGCGCCATAGCCAGCTCCGCGACCGACTGCGACGATGCCTTCGGCGTGTTTTTCACCGTGATCCCGCAGCTTTCCGCATACTTTACGTCAATGTTGTCCACACCCACGCCGCCGCGGATGATGAGCTTCAGCCGGCCGCCTTTGGCCTCGTCAATGTGTGCCTGCCGCACCTTCGTCTTTGAGCGGACGACCACCGCATCAAACTCGCGCAGCGCCGCGCCAAGCTGCTCCGGCTCATAGAACTGCTCCACGACCTCGTGACCCGCGTCGCGCAGGGTCTGCATGGCGGTCTTATCCATGCCGTCGGTAACCAGAATATGCATCTTTCAAATCTCCTTTTTCGTAAAAATTCGTCAAAACAAGACGCGACAGCTTCTGCCGCGCCTTGTAAGTTTTTTCATTTGCCGTAGTTCATCTCAAATTTGCGCAGGAAATCGACCAACGCCTCCACACCTTCCTTCGGCATGGCGTTGTATACCGACGCACGCAGGCCGCCCACCGACTTGTGGCCCTTCAGGTTGTCAAAGCCCGCCGCCTTTGTCGCGGCCACGACCTCCGCGTCCAGCTCCTTCGACTCCGTCACAAACGGAATGTTCATCAGACTGCGCACGCTCTTTTCCACCGTGCCCTTGAACATCTTCGAGCTGTCCAGGAAGTCATACATGACCTTGGCCTTGTCCATGTTGCGCTTGTGCATCTCTTCCAGACCGCCGATCGACTTCAAATACTTGAACACCTTGCCGCAGCAATAGATCGCCCAGCAGTTCGGCGTGTTGTACATCGAGCCGTTGTCCGCATGGGTCTTATACTGCAAATAGATGGGCAGATCGCCCAGATCGTCGCGAATAAGATCCTCGCGGACGATCACCACGACCATACCGGCCGGGCCGACGTTCTTCTGCACGCCCGCATAGATCATGCCGTAGTCTGACACATTGCACGGCTGCGAAAGGAACATGGACGACTGATCCGACACCAGCACATGGCCCTTCGTGTTCGGCAGCTTCTGCCACGTCACGCCGTGGATCGTCTCATTCTCGCAGATATACACATAGTCTGCATCGTCCGGAATATCCAGATCGGAGCAGTCCGGGATATACGTATAGTTCTTGTCCTTGGAAGAGGCAGCCACCACGACCTCGCCGACCTTTTTCGCCTCCGCAATGGCCTTTTTCGACCATGCGCCGGTTTCAATATAAACCGCCTTGCCGTTCTTCATCAGGTTCATCGGGATCATGGAGAACTGCAGCGTTGCGCCGCCCTGGATGAACAGGACCTTGTAGTTGTCGGGAATGCCCATCAGGTCGCGCAGGTCCTGCTCAGCCTCGTCAATGATCTGCTGGAACACCTTGGACCGGTGCGACATTTCCATCACGCACATACCGCTGCCGCGATAGTTCATCATCTCATCCCGGATCTCTTCCAGAACAGGTTCCGGCATCATGGCCGGGCCGGCGGAGAAATTAAAGGTGCGACCGTATTTCATACACTTGCCTCCCAAAACATTTGTAATCGGTTTTGCAGCGCACACGCTGTCTGCTGACTTGAGTATATACCTTTGTGCACAAAGAATCAACCCGTTTCTGAAAAATTTTTTATCAATCTCACAAACTTTTTGAAAGTGACATGGCAGTGCGCCGGTGACGGACGTCATCGGCGCACTGTTTTTTCACGACGCACTGCCGCGATATTTCCTTTGCGTGGCGATCCCGCCGCGGATATGCCGCTCAGCCTTGTTGACCGCCAGAATTTCCTGCACCTGCACATACAGTGACCGGTTGCACTGCTCCAATCGCTCCGACAGGTCCTTGTGCACAGTCGATTTGGACACGCCAAAATGCTTCGCCGCATCCCGAATGGTGGTGCGGTGCTCAATGAGGTACACAGCAAGCTCCTGCGCTCTGGTTTCCAGATCCTCTCTCATGTGGACACCTCCAAGCTGTGTATGCTACTGCGAGTATATGCCCGCACCCGAAAGCATATGAGCGCCAATCTGTGCACCGCCCGCGGTCCATTTGTGTAAAATGATGAAACACCGAGCGCTTACCTCATCATTTTTTTAATTTTTATTCACTTGACAATGAATATTTATTCTTGTATATTGTTTCCAACAGCTGATCCCTACGGCACGCCAGTGTCAGGCAGCAGCGCGAGAGGAGAAAGAAATTATGAAAAAACATTCAACCCCCATCCATGGCAAGCTGCTGGCACTGCTTCTGGTGCTGACGCTGGTATGTTCGCTGGCCGTACCCTTTGCAAGCGCCGCCACCCTTGCCGACATGAACCCGGGCGACGACCCGCTGCTCGGTACGAAATTCCCGGTCGACGCCACCATTCAGCTCGTCACCGATGCAGACGGGCAGGACATTTCCCTGGACATCCCTGTCAGCAGCGTCACGCTTTCTGCGCTGCAAACGGCCATCGCAAACGGCAGCATCACGCTCTCGCTCGTGCGGGATGATGACAAGCCCTATGTGAACGCCGCGCTCTACCCCAACGCCTTCGCCGGCGGCGCACTGAGCGCGTGGAAAACCGCAGCAAATACCGCCCAGTTCTCCACGCCAGTTCTGAGCGCCAGTGAACAGGACGGCGTTGTCACCCTCCATGCCGCATTCACCGCAAACAACTACTTCTACAGCCGGAACGATCCCGACTACAGCGTGCCGCACACAAACGGCGGCTACTATATGGACCTCTGCGGCTACTTTGACCTCACCGCCACGCTCGAAGGCACCGTCCTCGGCGCCGCGCCCGTCAAGATCGCCCCATACGCCAGCTTCAACACCATGTGGGAGATCTACAAAGAACTGGACGTCATCGCCGAGACCGGCACACAAAACGGCCTCTATGCTGAGAAATTCAGCATGGGCCAGTCCACCGCCGGCCGGGATATGCCCTACCTCATCATTGCCGACAGCAAGGCCAGCGTAGACGCGTGGCTGGCGCTGACGGAGCTTGCCGAGACTGACCCTGACGCCGTGCTGGCCCAGATCCGCAGCGGCGCGCTGGACAATATCAAGGCCCCGGTCATGTACTCCAACATCCACTCCAATGAAGTCGCCGCCACCGACGGCGTACTCGCCTTCGCCAAAATGCTCGTCACGCAGGACATCATCTCCTATAAAACGCTCACGGGCTTTACCGCCGCAGGCGAAGCGGAGCTGACTGCCGAAATGGGCGCAAAGGGCGAAAAAGGCAGCGTCGCCATCCCCGACCTTGTGGCCGGTCAAGCGACCTACCTCGGCTACCTGACCCCCGGCAATAACGGCAGATCCGGCAAAGTCGATCTCGACACCTATTATGACGTGCAGGACCGCACCATCAGCGTCAAGGATGACCTGCTGCAGGACGTGTTCTTCATCCTCGTGCCCGAAGAAAATGTCGACGGCCGGACGTACCTGACGCGGCACTCCTCCAATGGCTACGACCTCAACCGGGATAACTCGTTCCAGACCACATCTGAAACGGCTAATATGCAGCAGCTCATCGGCACGTTCGATCCCCTGTCGTTTGCCGAATTCCACGGCCGGGTCTCCGCCTTCCAGTGTGAACCGTGCGACCCGCCGCACGAGCCGAATTTTGAATATGACCTGCTGGGGCAGCACCTCGTCTCCGGCGGTGAAGCGCTTGGGATCACCGCCGTCGCCAACAATGACAGCTACAACAGCTATGTCATCCCCCAGCGCGACTACCTGAGCTACACCGGCAATGGCAATGAAACCTACTGGGATGACCCGTGGGATGATATGTCCACCAGCTATACCCCGCAGTTTGCCATGCTGCACGGCACCGTATCCTACACCGTCGAGCTGCCCGCCTACTGCGACGCGACCGCACAGGCCGTCCAATACGGCATTCTCGGACAGGCCGCCTATGTCGCCGAAGAAAAGCTCTCCTACCTGGAAGCACAGGTCACCATCTACAAGCGGGGCGTCCACAACGAAAACTCCGATGCTTTTGACAAAGTCGGCCAGTGGTTTTGCGACCAGAATGACGTGGAAGGCGCAGAAATGGCCATCTTCCGGCCTGAATACGACGGCGAAGGCCAAAACGGCAACTTCTACCCCGAATGCTACATCATCCCCATGGACGCCCGAAATCAGACGAACCTGCAGGCGGCCGCCGATATGCTGACGTGGCTGACACGCAACGACGTCAAAGTGCACCTCACCACCGCCGCCTTCTCCTATAACGGCGTGACCTACCCCGCCGGCACCATGGTCGTTTCCATGTATCAGGCCAAGCGGAGCGTTGCAAACGGCGCGCTGTATGACGGCACGCTCATCCAGGGCTGGACGCAGCTGTACTCCGAGGGCATCACCAGCTTCAACGAAACCAGAGGCTTTGACATGGTCACCGTCGCCGAGCCCGCAGCCTACCAGACCATTGCCGCCGTCTGCGGCAGCGCCATGGACTATGACGATGCGCAGGCGTTCGTCCAGACCGTTTCCACCAGCTTCACCGGTGTGACCGGCGCAGACGTCGTCATCTCCAATGCCTCCGAAGACTCCACCGCCGCCGTCAACGCCCTGCTCAAGAACGGCAAAACCGTTGCCATGATCGCCTCCGGCGCCTATGAGGGCGACTTCCTCTGCACCTACGAAGACTATCTGACCGTCGCCGACGCCTACATCCTCACGGCCACCGGCATCTACGGTGCGGGCACGGAGGCAAAGCTCCTCGAAAGCTCCCCGCTCGTCTATGTTCCGGGCACGCCCAAAACAAATTCCTCCGGCTTTGTCTATGCCAGCCAGATCGGCAGCGCCGCCGCGTGGAACTACGACCAGGCCGCCATGCAGCTCATGGGCTTTGACACCACCAGTGATGTTTCCAAAGCTGACGCCGCCGCAGGCGCTTCCCGGCTCGACAGCACTGCCAAGACTGCCATCGAAGCGGGCCTGCCCTACATCGGCTACACCCGGGCAGCCGTAAACAGCCTCGCCCTCTCCGGCGCGACCTACACCGGCCTCAGCCGGGCCATGGACTGCCTCATGCCCGTCACCTATCCCAACAAGACGCTCGTAAACGCCAGCTACATCGTGGACGGCGACGACATCCTCTACGGCTACGGCCTCGGCTACTTCTCCGCTATCCCCGACGGCGCAGTCGCCCTCGTCACGACCGACAGCACCAAGACCCCATCGGAAGGCTTCATCCCCACCACCACACAAGCGCAGCAGGATGCCTACGACGCTTTCCTGAACAACGCCGTTCAGGGCTTCAGCTATCAGGAAAACGGCATGAACGTCGTCCTGTTCGCAAACTCGCTGACAAACAAGGTCCACCAGAGAGATGAATACGCCTACATCAGCAACTTCCTCTTCGCTTCCATGCTGACCGCGGAGGACTACGAGGGCGCCGTCAAGAGCGGCACCTCCGCCGTCCAGACGCCGGCCAAGGACACCGCCAGTAAAACGGGTCTCATCATCTCCGGCAGCAAGAGCGGCGGCTTCAGCGATGTGTCCTCCAATGCCTACTACGCAGACGCCGTGGAATGGGCCGCTGAAAACGGCATCACCACCGGCACGGGCAGCGGTCTCTTCGGCCCGGAAAATGCCTGCACCAGAGCGCAGATCGTCACGTTCCTCTGGCGAGCCGCCGGCAGCCCCGCGCCGAACAGCAGCGCCAGTCCGTTCACGGATGTCACCCCTGCGGACTACTGCTATGAAGCCGTCCTCTGGGCCGTAGAAAACGGCATCACCAACGGCCTCACAGCCACCACCTTCGGTCCGGACGCCGCCTGCACCAGAGCCCAGTGCGTCACATTCCTCTTCCGGGCACTGAACGGCGCCCCGGCCGCCAGCAGCTTCACCGATGTGGCTGCCGACGCGTTCTGCGCCGGCGCAGTCGGCTGGGCTGTGGAAGCCGGTATCACCTCCGGCACGAGCGCCGCGACCTTCAGCCCCAACGCCGCCTGCACGCGGGCACAGATCGTCTGCTTCCTCTACAGAGCCTACGCAGCCTGAATACACAAAAGCCCTCCCGGATGCCCCAGCATCCGGGAGGGCTGAGCGTGTCAAAAAAGTGTTTTTGACACGCTCTCAAACGCGGACCGCTGCGCTGGGTCCGCCTTGGCTGATCGCACTGCGCATAGCTTGTGCTCCTGGAGGCTCACGCAGCTTGCAGGACGGAAAGTATGTTCAGCGACATACACGCCGCCGCAGAAAATGGTCCGAACTTTTTTCGCGCCTGCGGGCGCGAACTCTGCGAGGCGTTTTTACGTTTACGCTTTCCGCGCCCGTTCTGCCGCCGTCGGCGCCAGCCGGTCGTAAACTTTCTCCGCCGGCGTCTGCCCGTCCAGGCGGCGCAGCGCTGCCGCCATGGCCGCCAGCTTCACATCGTCGCGCAGCGCACACACCAGCGCATAGCCGTCCACATTCGGCATCATGATGTCCGAAATGATGCGGTCGTAATACCCCGCTTCCAGTACGGTCAGCGCCTGCGCACCGTCGCATACGCCGGCGGCATCGCCGTTCTTCGTCAAAAACTGCACAAACAGCTGCCGCAGCTCCGCATCGTCCTCCGCGATCAGGCTCTTAAACATCCCCAAGCCTCCCGTCATGGCGCGTACTGGCTGTACAGCGCCACATGGTCGGCGACCGTGTACCAGCTGTCGCCCGCATCCGCGGTCACGCAGATATACGCCCGTCCCGACGGGCTCGTGCCATAGCTTGCGCAGCAGTTGCCCGCCTGCGCGGTATAGCCCGTCTTGGCCGCCGTAATGGCCGCGCCGCCCAGCTCCTGGCTCTCGATACGCACCAGAAACTTGTTGTACATCTCCACACCCTCCGGGTGCTTGTTCGTCGGGCTGCTCGTATAGCGCGCCGTCGAAAGGATCGTGCGGCATGTTTCATTGTCCAGCGCCGCCTGCAAGATCACTGCCATATCGCGCACCGTGCAATAGTGCGCCTCGTTGTGCAGCCCGCTGGCGTCCGCAAAATGTGCCGTCGTCAGCCCCAGCTCCTGCGCTTTTTCGTTCATCAGCCCGGCATACGCCTCCTCCGACCCGGCCACATACCGCGCCAGCCCCTCCGTCGCCTCCGCGCCCGAGGGTAAGATCGCACCATATACCAGATCCAGCAGCGGTACATCCTCGCCGTCCACAAACCCGGCCATCGTCGCGTCCGCCAGAAACAACGGGTCAATGATGGCCTGCGTCATCCGGAACGTGTCGTTC
>CAKTXB010000088.1 GCA_934630555.1 uncultured Oscillospiraceae bacterium | reverse complement strand
GATGAGGACCGTGCCAATGACGGCGGAGATGGCGGTCGCAATGTAGATCGCACCGTAGCTGACTGTGCCGAGTGACGAGAACATCCCGGCGTTGACCATCAGGATGTACGCCATGGCCATGAAGGTGGTGATACCGGCCATGATCTCAGTGCGGACCGTGGTGCCGTGCTCCTTCAGGTGGAATCTGTTTTCCATGAATGATTTCTCCTTTTTCTCAAGTTTCACCCTGCATCTAAAAAATTTACAGGGTGCCTAAAAGAATGATAGCACAAGCAGCTCCGATTCCGCAAGAGCCTGATAACCGGCAAAATTGGCAAAGTGAATGAAAAATTTTCGTACAACATGAACAAGATTGACTAAATTCACAAAAAGAGTGACTAAAATGTGGCGTTTAAAGGAGATTTTCAAACAAAAATGCATTCGATATTATAGAACGCAATTTGCTGATAATGAATTTTCGCCGCAACAACAAAACTGGTGCGGGTCAACGCACGCGTTTGTCAGAGTGCCCGGTGAGGCTGTGCGCCATAAGGTCGTGCACTTGCGCACCAAGCTGGGCGGTTGTGAGACCGATAAAACTGTCCGGCTGGAGGACCTTGACGATGTCGAGGTAAATGTCGCTGCGGCGGCGCAGGGCGTTTTGCAGCACAGTGCGCGTGCCGGTAAGTGTGCAGACGGCAATGGGAACGCCCGCCTTCTGCGCGATTTTAAATACGCCGTTGCGGAATGGTTGGAGCTGGCACGTCTTGCTTGTGGCGCCCTCGGGAAAAACAGCCACGGAGGTCCTTTCAGACTGGAGATAGTCCACAGCCTTGAGGATGGTGCGCAGGGCGGCGCGGTCATTTTCCCGGTCGATGGGCAGGCAGCAGACAGCGTGCATGAGCGGCGCGACAATGGGCAGGCGTTCATTTTCTTTTTTGGAGATAAAGCACAGCGGGGCAGGCGGCAGGACGCTGTAAAAAATAATGGGATCAATGGCGCAGATGTGGTTGCAGACGAGCAGATACGGCTGCTGGGGCAGCTGTGCAAGGCCGCTTGCGTGGATGCGCGCGCCGCCGTAAAACAGCGCCAGCTGGGAGAAGCCCGTGATGAGGAAACGGATATATCGGCTGGGTCTCCGATATTCTTTTTTTCGGTTCACGCACAATGCGGACAGGACGAGCAGCAGCAAAAACGCCAGCGTCAGCGCCAGAAACAGGGCGAGCACACACATGGGCAGCTGCCAGACGGCGTGCCATGTGGCAAACCAGCTGTTTGCAAGTGCAATGGTAAGCGCGCCGAGCAGACTCAGTATAAATAGTAAAAGCACCATGGACCATACCGGCTTTCCTTAGGGGTTCGCTGACTATTATACGCCTGTTTGCGGAAAAGGGAACAGAAAACTGAAAAACCGGACAGCATTTTGATGCTGTCCGGTTTTTTGCCGGGCATACGGCGCAGCGTCTGCTTCTCATCCTGACTGCCTCGCGTCGCGCCGATCTGCCCCGATAAGATAGTTTACGCGGCACCATGCGGTGTGGTGCGGCGAAAAAAAGCGGGGATGTTGCCGGATTGGCGGAAACTTCCCCCTCTGGCGGCGCAAAGGGTGAGCGGCAGCTGTGAGGCCGCACGAAATGGAAGGGAGGAAAACCAGGTGGACAGCATTGCAAAGCTCTGCGCGCTCATTGTATCACTGGCGGCGGTGATGGGTGTGTTTGGAAAAATCTTTGCAGCGATCGCGGCCATCAAGAGGGGGCAGCAGTGCCTTTTGCGTCAGCAGATGCTGGAGGTGTATTACAAGTGCCGTGAGGTACGCACCATCCGGCAGTATCGGTATGAGAACTTTGCCATGAGCTATAAGGCGTATAAGGCGCTGGGCGGCAACAGCTTCATTGACCACATCAAGCAGGAGGTGGATGATTGGGAGGTGGTCACATGATCCGCGGCAAGCGCCGGTGGCGGCGAGGAGAGCTTTCGCGCACCATTGTTTTATACTGCCTGCGGGTGCTGACGCTGGTGCTCATCTGGGCAGTGGCGGTAAAAACGGTGGCGGTGGTGCGCTGGGGCGCACAGGATGTTTCGGATGTGCTCGTGTTTGCGGGCGGCGCGTTTGGCGGGGAACTGCTGCTGCTGGTCGTCAAGCGCGCAACGGCAAAAAAACAGGACGGGGAGGACGGACAAAATGGAACTGATTAAAAAGCGGCTGGGGAATCTTTTGAGCGTGAAGAGCATTGTGACGCTGGTGCTGACAGGCGTGTTTGCATATATGGCGATCGCCGGGAAGATCAGCCAGGACTTCATGACGATCTATGCGGTCATCATTGCATTTTATTTTGGAACGCAGTCACAAAAGGGGCAGGACGCACTGGACAGAGGAGCGGGCAATGGTCAGGATTAAAACGCAGCTGGCGGCGCGGCAGAACTACGGCGGACGGCGCACGCAGAAAATCGACTGGATCGTGATGCACTATACGGCAAACGACGGCGACTGTGATGAGGCAAATGGACGCTATTTTCAGCAGGTGCTGGACCCGGTGGCGTCGGCGCATTATTTTGTGGATGATGATTCCATCACGCGCTCGGTGCCGGACGAGTTTGTGGCATATCACTGTGGAGCGCAGGCATACCGCCATCCGAGCTGCCGCAACAGCAATTCCATTGGTGTGGAGCTGTGCGACAGCCGGCGTGACGGACAGGTGATGGCAACGGAGCAGACGCTGGAGAACGCAGCAGAGCTGGTGCACTGGCTTTGCAGACAGTATGACGTGCCGTACAGCCACATCCTCCAACATTATGATGTGACAGGCAAGCTCTGCCCGGCGTATTGGGTCGGAAATGACGGGCTTGAGAGATTTCGCAAACGCGTAGAGGAGGCAGATGAAGTGGTAGAGCAGTCCAAGATGATCGTGGACGGAAAGACCGTGCCGGTGGCACGGATCCTTAAGAACGGTACGAACTATGTGAAGATCCGTGATGTTGCGGCAGCTCTGGGGCTGGAGGTCGGTTTTACAGGCAATATTGCGGTGCTGCGCAGCCCGAAAAAGGAATAGGGAAGTGAAACGAAGCGCGCCGGAGCTTTCTCCGGCGCGCTTTTTGTTTGGAATGAGTTGAAATTATATAGGCACGGCGGTATAATCGGGAAAACAACAGGAGGCGGGCAAATGCGGTACGATGCGCATATCCATATGGTACTGGACGGCGAGAACTGGCGCGCGGCTATCGCGCGGCATCGGACTGCGCCGGATGAGGCATATATCCGTGCAGTGCTGGCCAGCTATCAGGCGCAGGGCATTTTCTATCTGCGCGACGGCGGCGACCGCTGGGGCGTGTGCACGTGCGCGGCGCGGCTGGCGGCGGAATACGGCATTACGTATAAAAGCCCGGCATTTCCCATCTATAAGAACGGCTGCTATGGCAGTTTTATCGGGCGCGGCTACGACGATTTGCGCGGCTATGGTACATTGGTGGAACGGGCTGCGCTGGAAGGTGCGGACTTTATTAAGATCATGATCTCTGGTATTATGGATTTTGACCAGTTGGGCGTTATCACGGAGTCGACGTATACACCAGACGAAATTGGAGCGCTGATCCACATTGCACATGAGGCAGGGCTGCGTGTGATGGCGCATGCAAACGGCGCGCGGACGGTGCGGGCGGCGGCCGAGGCGGGAGTAGACTCGGTGGAACACGGCGCATATTTGGATGACGCGGCGCTGCGGGCCATGGCGGAGCATCAGACACTGTGGACGCCGACGATCGTGACCATCGGCAACCTGATCGGCGCGGGGCGGTATCCGGACGCCGTGCTGAAGCCGCTGTTTCAACTGCACACGGAAAACATCCGCAGGGGCGCGGCGCTGGGCGTACCGATCGCTGTAGGCAGCGATGCAGGCGCATGGCGCGTGGGCCATGTACACGGCACTGCAGATGAACAGAGGTATCTGGAAGAGATTTTGGGCGCGGATGCAGGGGCGCTTCGGTGCGGAAAACGGGCTTTGCTGAAACGGTTTTAAGATTAAATAGAAAAGAAAACACGGATGCTGCGTTGCAGTATCCGTGTTTTATCTGTTTTAGGGTGTATCTGAAAACGCATGATGTGACCGGCAGCGAGGGATTTTTGTGTTGAACAAGACATTTTTTCGCAGGAATACTGACGTACTTCAAGGAAAAATGACGCGGTGCACCGCAAAAAGACCCGCTGTCCGGGTGCGTTGGGCGTTTTCAGATACACCCTAGTGAAAATGCCAAAAGCGGGTGCTGCCTTTGCAGCACCCACTTGATTTGCTGTTATCAGATCGCGCGTTCAACCTTGTTGGAACGCAGGCATCTTGTACAGACATACACATGGCGCGGAGAACCGTCAACAATCGCCTTGACGCGCTTGACGTTGGGCTTCCAGCTCCGGTTTGCCCGACGGTGAGAATGGGAAACCTTAATACCGAACGTTACGCCCTTGCCGCAAATATCGCACTTTGCCATCAGCTGCACCTCCTCGCCGTTGGAAAAATCCATAGAATGGGGCATCCTGCGGACGCCGACTAGTATAGTAACAGATGTTTCCACAAAAAGCAAGCATAAATTCACGTTTTTTCGGAAAAATTCTTTCCATCGCCGCAAATACGGCGTTTTGCGGTTGCGAAACCAGGAAATGCATGGTATTATGGTAACACAGAACGCGCCGCACGGCGCGAAAACCGGGAGGAACGTCATGTCGAACGCCTATTCCGTCCTGCTGTCGGAGCTGGTGGATGAATTTAATTTGGAGCTGTTCCATCAGTCCTCGGACTTTGAGAAGATCCATGTCATGGTGGATGACATCAGCCGTCCGGGCCTGCATCTGGCGGGTTTTTTTGAGCATTTTGAACCGATGCGCGTGTATGTGTGCGGTACGGTGGAGTCGGCGTACCTGCAAAAGCTGTCCAGCGAGGAGCGACTGATCATCTTTGACCATTTCCTGTCGTATAAGATCCCCGCGCTCATTTTTGCACGCGGCATTCCGGCATTGCCGGAATGCTTGGAGATGGCAAAAAAGCATGATGTGACGGTGCTTAGTTCCAAGGAAACGACGTCGTATATCGTGTCGAGCCTTATTACATATCTCAAGACGGCGCTGGCGCCGCGCGTGACGCGGCACGGTGTATTGGTGGAGATCTATGGCGAAGGTGTGCTTATCATGGGCGAGAGCGGCATCGGCAAGAGCGAAACAGCCGTGGAGCTGCTCAAACGCGGCCACCGTCTGATCGCGGACGATGCGGTGGAACTGAAAAAGATCTCGTCGCATGAGCTGGTGGGCTCTGCGCCGGCGGTGCTCAAGCATTATATTGAGCTGCGCGGCATCGGTGTTATCAACGTGGCGCGGCTGTTTGGTATGGGCGCGGTCAAGGACTCGTCGAACGTGGACCTTATTGTGAACATGGTGCCGTGGCGCGACGGGGAGGCGTATGACCGGCTGGGTATTGAAACGCATTATACGGAGATCCTGGATGTGAAGATACCGTCCATCACCGTGCCTATCACACCGGGCCGAAATCTGGCGGTCATTCTGGAGGTCGCGGCGATGAACAACCGCCAGAAGTTCATGGGTTTCAACGCGGCACAGGAGTTCACCGAGCAGATGAGCCGGATGTTTGCGGCGCAGAGAGAATGATCAAAGCAGGAAACTGACTGAGAATTGAAAGCGGCAGACGCATTCGCGTCTGCCGCTTTTTACACGTTGCGGTAAAAATTGGAAATATTTATTGGTATCAAATTGTCCCCTTGGGAAATACTGCACAAAAAGGGGGAGTTTGATGCAGGGAAAGGTCGAGATCTGCGGCGTGAACACGTCCAAGCTCAAAACACTTTCAAACGACGAGATGATGCGGCTCATTGATGCGGCGCAGCAGGGTGACGAGCAGGCCAGACAGCGGCTGGTAGAGGGAAATCTCAAGCTGGTGCTGTCGGTCATTCAGCGGTTTCTGGGCCGGGGCGAAAACCCGGACGATCTGTTTCAGGTGGGGTGTATCGGGCTTTTAAAGGCCATTGCGAACTTTGATACGAGCAAGAATGTGCGATTTTCCACCTATGGCGTGCCGATGATCGCGGGCGAGCTGCGGCGGTATCTGCGTGACTACAGCCCCATTCGCATCAGCCGCTCCATGCGTGATACGGCGTATAAGGTGCTGCAATGCAAGGAGCAGCTGACGAACCGCGACGGCCGTGAACCGACACAGCAGCAGATCGCAGATACGCTCGGCATCCCGCTGGAGGATGTAACGGGGGCGCTGGATGCGATGACGACACCGGTATCACTGTACGAGCCGGTGTATTCTGACGGCGGCGACCCGCTGACGGTGATGGAGCAGGTACGCGACCGCAAAAACACGGACGAGCGGTGGATCGAGTCCATTGCGCTGCGTGAGGCCATCCGCACCCTGTCAGACCGGGAAAAGCGCATTCTGGCGCTGCGGTTTTATGACGGCAAGACGCAGATGGAGGTGGCCGGGGAGGTCGGTATTTCGCAGGCGCAGGTGTCACGGCTGGAAAAGGGTGCGCTGCGCGCCATCCGCAAGGCTATCAGCGTGAGCTGAGCGTATATTTCCGGCGCGTGGCGCATATGAAAAACAAAGGCAACACCGCACAAATGCGTCCGTGCGCTTCGGCGGATCGTTCCCGCCGATCCTGCGCTTTTCAAATCTTGGCTTGACGAAAGATCTCTCGCCGGATCTGCTTGCCGAGTCGTGCGGTGCTGCCAAAGTGCGTTTTGACAGGGGGGGGCAGGCGGATGATAAACCGGTTTTCACAGCTGCGCAACAAAGAGGTCATCCACATCTGCGAGGGCTGCCGGCTGGGCTATGTGAACGACCTGGTGCTGGACCTGGACTGCGGGCAGGTGCGGGCCATCATTGTGCCCGGGCCGTGCCGGTTTTTAGGCCTGTTTGGGCGGGAGGACGACTACGTGATCCCGTGGCCGTGTATCCGGCGCATTGGGGAGGACATCATTCTGGTGGACGGCTCACTTGCCGAATGGAAAACGCCGCGGAAGCGCAAACGGTTTTTTTAAAAAAGTGCCTGTTTTTTTATAAATAATACTTGCATCACGGCAACATTTTCGGTATAATATCAAGGCGCTGTGCAAACGTGCGGCGACATTACCAAACCACACACCCGAAGATGTCCTGCCCGGTGTCCGAACGGATGGGCAGGGGAAATGATTTGGGTGGCGGTCACAACAAAAGGAGAACATTAAAATGGCAGTCGTATCCATGAAGCAGCTGCTGGAAGCTGGCGTCCACTTTGGCCACCAGACCCGCCGCTGGAACCCGAAAATGGCAACCTACATCTACACCGAGCGCAATGGTATCTATATCATTGACCTGCAGAAGACCGTCAAGAAGCTCGAAGAGGCGTATGCCTTTGTGCGCGAGTTGGCGGCCAACGGCCAGAGCATCCTGTTCGTCGGCACGAAGAAGCAGGCGCAGGACGCCATCAAGGAAGAGGCCGAGCGTGTCGGTCAGTACTATGTGAACGCCCGCTGGCTCGGCGGTATGCTCACGAACTTCCGCACCATGCGCACCCGTATCGACCGTCTGGCACAGCTGAAGAAGATGGAAGAGGACGGCACGTTCGCGATGCTGCCGAAGAAGGAAGTCATCAAACACCAGGGCGAGATCGCCAAGCTCGAGAAG
>CAKTXB010000087.1 GCA_934630555.1 uncultured Oscillospiraceae bacterium | reverse complement strand
AAGCCTTCTCAAACGCGAACCCAGCGCAGCGGTTCGCGTTTGAAAGCGTGTCAAAAATACTTTTTTGACACGCTCAAAAGCGCGCCGCCTGATGGGCGGCGCGCTTTCGTTTCATAAAAGCCCGGGGTGCGGGGCATTCCGGGAAAAGGGGGCGGCTTAGCCGAAGAAGTCTTCGAGCTGGGTCTTCATGTCGGCGGACCAGTCCTGAACAGTGCCGAACCATTCGATCATCTGATCGTACTGCTCGTCGGAGTATTCCTCGTCGCTTTCCAGGAAGCCCTGATAGCGGCCCAGCAGCTCAGCCATCTGCTGGCAGTCGCTGATGGTGTCGGCGTCGATCTGGGCGGCATTTTCATTGATGATCGCACCGACTTCGTTGAACGCGGCGCTGGTGGTGTTGAACGCGTCGATGGCTTCCTGCTTCTTGGCGCTGTCGCCGCAGCCGGTCAGGCTGAGGAGCAGACCGAGGACCAGAACGATGGACAGGATGGATGCAAGTTTCTTTTTCATGGTTTTCTCCTTCTCGATTTGCGATATTTGTGAATTTTGCTATCAGCTCGGCGCGGCGCGCCGGAAACTGCGGGGATACGGCTCAGCCGTAAACGCTGGTGGTGATGACGCCGCCGGCGCAGTCGAACGTGACCGGCTCGGAGTAGGCGTAGTTGCCCATGGCGTCGCGCATTTCAAAGACCATGCTGTAGCTGCCGTCGGGAAGCGGCATTTCAGCAAAGGCTGTTTCGGCGGTGACGGTGAGGGTGGTGGCGGCGTAGGCCTCCAGCGCGTCGTCACCGGCGTAGGTGGACATATACCAGACCGGGGAGAGCTCGTCGCCGACCTGCAGCAGGCGCAGCTCCTTATCGGCCATGCCGCTGTCGTCGATGCCCTGACGCGCGCCGAGGATGCTCCACTGCTCGGTCTCAAAGTCGTAGACGACCTGCAGGTTATAGGCTTCGCCATTCAGGAGGACCGGCACGGAGTAGAGGTTGTATGCGGGGCTTTCATAGCTGAGCTCCATGTAGACAAGGCAGCCGTCGATGGAGCCCCAGACACCGCGGAAGTTATCGGAGAAAACGCCGTTTTCCCAGTCGGCGTTCATGTCGTTGTCGGTGCCGAGCTGCATGAAGGTGTCGCTTGCTTCATCGACGTAGTACAGCGAGAAGCCGATGCCGGCGAGCAGGCTGTCAGCCTCCGGGCCGAGCGTGAGGATGGCGCTGCCGGCGTCATCCACGTCCAGCGCGGCGCCGTCCCAGCCCATGGAGGCGAGCGTCTGCACCTCCGGCAGCTCGTCGACGCCGAGGGCCGAGATGTAGTCCATGCCGGCGTCGTCCAGCTCGCCGGTCAGCTCGTAGGCGTAGAAGTATTTGAAGGCAAGGCCCGCGCCAATGCCGATGTAGCCGTTAAAGTCATTGACATCGCCGTTGTAGGAGTAGTAGCACGAAAGACCGGTGGCCTCGGTGCGGTACTGGCCGCCGACCTGATAGAGCACGCAGTCCTCCAGTGCGTCGAGCACGGGCTGCGCAGAGGCAAGCGTGGTGGTGCACTGGCGGGCCATGTGGCCAAGGTCGACCATGTTGGTATAGCCCTGTTCACGGGTGTTGCCGCCGTAGTTTTCACTCTGCGCGGCCACGCGGGCGAACTGCGAGAAGAAGGCGGGATCGTCGCACGCGGCGGCAAGCGCCTCGGCGCCGAAGGTCTCATAGGCCTCGAGCAGCGGGCCGATCCTGGTGAGGTCGGTGAGGGAAAGCGTGGTGTTGTCCTGCGTGCCGACCTCCTCACAGCCGGTCATATAGGCGTCGCAGATGGCGGTGCCGAGGGCCGCGCCGTCCTTGGTGGGGTCATCCGCCAGCGCGCCGACCCAGCCGGTGTAATACCAGCCGTTGGCAGGCTCGGTCTCTTCGGAGGCGACAAAGTAGTGCGCCAGCGTGGAGAAGGCGTTGGCAACGTCCACCGTGGCCATGAGGCAGGTGTCAAAGCCGACAAGCTCGAGCGGGGGTTCTTCCTCCGAGGGCGTCCAGACGCTGGAGAAGGCAGCGTACATTTCATCGAGCGTCAGCGAATCGAGGCCGTAGAGCTCATCGAAGGCCGCGCCGGAAACGGAGCCGCCGCCGTGGTTCCAGAACACGACCGCGGTGCGCTCGGCGGGGTAGTTCGTTTTGGCGAATTGCAGGAAGTCGGCCAGCGTGCCGCTTTCGCCCATGCTGGCGGAGGGCTGCTCATCGACAAGATACATGCCCTCGCTGGTGTAGACCCAGCGCTGGAGCTTGGAGGCGTCAACGAGGTCGTTCTGCCACTGCGACGAGCCGCCGGTCTCAATGACGACGGTCACGTCCTCGGGCAGCTGCACCTGCAGAAGCTCATTGAGGTCGCTGGTGGCGAAGCCGCCGCCGGATTCCAGATCGCTGCCGCACAGGTACCAGTAGACGGCCCAGCTGCCGGCCTCGGCGGCATCGGCGGGCTCGGCCGGGGCCTGCGGCTCTTCGGCGGCGTCGGCTGCGGGAGCTTCCGCCGGCTCGTCGGCGGTGTCCTCCGCCCCGCCGCACGCGGCGCAGGAAACGAGCATACACGCGGCCAAAAGCCACGCCAGGATCTTCTTGGTCATTTGATAAACTCCTTTATTTTATTCCGGGCATACCGCGCAGCGCACCCATGTGCGCTGCGCGGTATGGCTGTGTTCAGATCCCCAGCAGCTGCTTCTTTTTGGCGGTGAACTCCGCCTCGGTGAGGATGCCCTCATCGAGCAGCTGCTTGTATTTTTTCAGCTCCGCGGCCGTATCGGCCGGCTGCGCGGCGGCAGCGGCCGTGCCGGCGGGAGCGGCAGCGCCGGCGGCATATTCCGGCGCGCCGGGGAAGGCAACGTGCAAAAGCGCCTGCGCGAGGCGGTACATATGATCCGCGCCGTCGTTGTAGGCGTCCATGTAGCGGTCAAGGTCGGGATAGTCGCTGTCGAGCCGGGGCGCGTCACGGTCACAGGTGAGCACGCTCCAATAGGGGTGCCTGAGGCGGATCTCCACATTGAACGCGTGCAGGGGCTCGGGCATATCCAGACAGCGATAGGGCGGGCGCGGACGGCCTTCTTCATCGGCGCGGCGCTCTTCATCGCGCTGCATCTGGCGCTGCATGGCGATCATTTGGATCTGCGGGGCGAGCATGCTCAGACGCTGCGGCAGGTCGCTCTGGTAGCAGCACAGGCCGCGGGCGTCGCCCTCGAACAGGGGCGCGTTATCCTCACAGATGCGGAAGGACTCGACTTCCGCGCCGAGGAAGATGGTGCGGTCGAGGTTTTTGTCCATGCAGAAGCGGCGGTGCTGCTCGTCAAAAAGAATTTTGGTATCGAGCAGACCGAAGTCGAATTTCTGCGTGACGGTGAAGTCCTGCTTCAGCTTCTGGTTTTCCGCGCGGAAGTCGCGGTATTCCAGAAACTGCGCCATGGTCATACGGTCACCGCCGTCCTGGACGTCGATGAGGCCGTGGCAGAGGTTGCAGACGTATTGCCCCTCGATCTTCCACGGGAACAGCCCGGAGACCTTGCCGCCGCAGACGGCGCAGGGCGGACGCTTTGAAAAAAGACCCATTTGCAGCTCCTTTCGTTATGACAGCGGGCGGAAGCCCATGAGATAGCCCGGGATCTTGCACAGCGGGCTTTTGAGCGCGGCGTTGTAGGCCGTGCGGATGCGCGCGCTGATGTCCTGACTGGCGGAGAGGACGCGGCGGGCCGACGCCTCGCGCGGCGTGCCGTAGACAGACTCCAGCCCCTGCGTGTGCAGACGGACCTGCTCCGCGGCGGACTGGACGTCATGCTCCAGCCCGGCGAGCCGCCGCCGCACGGTGAAAAACCACACGATCAGCAGCGCGCTGACGCTGCCGCCTGCAATGAAGTAGATGATACTGTCTGTCATGCGCAGCCCTCCAGTCCTGAAAAATCCAACCGGCGCATTTTCTTCAGTATAGCAGCGGCGGCGGGCAAAAACCGTTTTTGTCGTGAAATGCGAGCGTGCTGGCCCGAAATGCAAAAACGCCGCGCTTGAAGCTGCGCGCGGGGTGTGGTATCATGAGATAGACAGGCTCTGGCAGAAGGAGGCGGCGCGATGGTACGCATTGCAGTTTGTGACGACAATATTTCCGAGCTCACGCGCGTGGCCGCGCTGCTGGGGCAATATCGCGAGGCGCACGCGCCGGCGCTGCACTATGACGTGTTTCAGAGCGCCATGGAGCTGCTGGAGGCTATGCGCCAGACGGCCTATGACGTGCTCATTCTGGACATTCTCATGCCGGGCGTGACCGGGATGCAGGCGGCGCGCGAGATCCGTTCGTTTGACGAAGCGGCGCACATCGTGTTTTTGACCTCGTCGCCGGAGTTTGCGGTGGAGAGCTATGCGGTGGACGCGGATTCGTATTTATTGAAGCCGTGCACGGCGGAAAAGCTGTTCCCGGTGCTGAAGAAGCTATTGCAGCGGGTGGGGCAGCCGGAGCAGGCGCTGACGCTGGTGCGCCACGGCAGCGTGACGCGGCTGCCGCTGGCGCGGCTGGAGGTTTTAGAGATCTGCAACAAGAAATTGCAGTTTCATCTGGAGGACGGCAGCGTGTGGGAGATGCCGGGCGCGCTGAGCGATCACGAGGCTGCGCTGCTGGACCGGCCGGAGTTTATCAAGGTGCACCGGGCGTATATCGTGAACATGGACCACATCCAGTCGCTGGACACGCACGAGGCGGTGACGTATGCCGGACAGCACGTGCCGGTGTCGCGGCTGCTGCAGGCGCAGGTGCGCGAGGAGTATCTGCACTATCTGTTTTCGCAGCGGGAGGGCTGAGGCGTGACGGTTTTAAGAATACTCAGCGCCGTGAATTACGGGCTTGTGCTGCTGTTTGGCATCCTTTTGAGCGCGGGGATCTCCGGCGGGTGCGAGAATGCGCGGCAGCGGTGGTATATCGCGCTGTCGTGCCCGGTATTTCTGGCATTGCAGATCGCGCTGCGGACGGCGTTTGGGCTGGACGTGGTGGAAAAGCTGTATCCGCTGGTCGTGCATCTGCCGCTGATCTTGCTGCTGGTGCTGGCGCTGAAGCGGACGCCGGGCGTGGCCGTGGTGAGCGTGCTCACGGCGTATCTTTGCTGCGAGCTGCCGAACTGGCTGCGCATGATCGTGGCGGCGGCGGCACAGTCGGAGCTGGTGGGAGAGATCTGCTACACGGTGTCCATCCTTCCGCTGTTTTTTGCGCTGCGGCGGTATTTTGCGCGCGCGGCGCATGAGGCGATGACGTGCTCGAAAATGGCGCTGGTGTTGTTTGGGAGCCTGCCGGTGTCGTATTATCTCTTTGACTATGCCACGACTATTTATTCGGACGCGCTGTATTCGGGCGTGGATGCCATCAATGAATCATTGCCGGCGGTGCTGGTGACGTTTTATGTGGTGTTTTTGACGGCCTATCATGTGCAGACCGAGCGCAGCCGGCAGGCGGAGCTGCAAAGCTCCATGCTGGAGGTGAAGTGGACGCAGGCGCAGACGGAAATGGATGTGCTGCGCCGCACGCAGGCGCAGACGGCGATGTACCGGCACGATATGCGCCATCATCTGGCGATGCTGGAGGGGCTGCTGACAAACGGCGAGGTGGAGCAGGCGGCGGCGTATATCCACGGCGTGCAGGCGGATATTGACGCCATTACGCCGACGCGCTATTGCGAGAACGGGCTGGTGAATCTGCTGTGCTCCGCGTTCAGCACCCGGGCGGCGGAGAAGCACGTGACGCTGCACGTGGACGCGCAGCTGCCGCAGCAGCTGCCGGTCTCGGACACGGAGCTGTGTTCCATGCTGTCAAACGGACTGGAAAACGCGCTGCACGCGGCGGCGCGGGAGCCGTCGCGACGCTGGGTGGAGCTGTATTGCGGACTGTGGCGCGGGCGGCTGCTGATCGAGATCAAGAACCCGGTGGCCGGGAAGGTCGCCATGCAGGACGGGCTGCCGGTATCGAACCGCGCCGGGCATGGATACGGCTGCCGCAGCATCCGCACGATCGCGGAACAGCACGGCGGGCTGTGTGAGTTCCGCGCGGAGGACGATGTGTTTTTGCTGCGCGTGGTGCTGCCGCTTGGACGCGCAGAGGCGGCAGAGATGGTGGAAGCGGAGGCCGCAGAGGGTACAGGTGCGGAGGTTCCTGTTTGAAGCAAAGAGATGAAAGCTGCCCCGGACATGGGAATGTCCGGGGCAGTTTGTTTTAAAGAATATTTTTTGGAGTTATGGGATGGGGTGCGGCGGTTGCTTGGGCGATAGGCTGGAGGCCGTTGATGCCTTTTAGTAATCAATTCTCTCGATTTTGAAGATTACTGGACGTGTACCATCAGAACAGCAGGTAACCATTTCATTTTCGTTCTTCATCCAACCGTTCATAATTGAACCACCCTGTAAGCCAGTATAGATGTACCGTGAAATAGCATCCCATGCTTCGGAACAAAACGGCATTTTTGGACCTCCTGCAACAATGTCTGCATTGCCACTGGTTTTTACCAATGTATTCAAACCCATGTGCCAAAAGTCATCTCGCTTATCATCACGATAAAAAACAAATTCATCACCGACGTTGTAACAAGGACAGGCCCCAGAAATAGGGTCGGCACAATACTGTTGTTGCAATTCTGGATATAGTTTTTTATCGAGTACAGTTACTTTTACTTTATGTTTCATTTGGCTTACCTCTTGAAAGTTCTGATTTAGGGGTTATCTGGGATCATATTATACCATAATGGTGATGGGGATAAGAACAGCCACGGTAGGACAAGCTTTGACTTTTGGGCGCGGCAGACGCGTGGAGTTCAGGAGGCTTTGCGGCGGAAGATGGTTTTTTCGGCCGGGTCGTATTCGGCGCGGGTGGCGTGCATGGCCAGCTCCTCGGAGGTGGAGAGGAGGGCGACGATGCAGGCGGCGGTGCAATAGACGGCGGCAAGCGGCGTGATGAGAAAGTAGGGGATGAGAAACACCGCAAGACCGGTGAGCTTGTTGAGGTAGGTGTGCTGCGCCGCAAAGCGGCGGTATTTGACGGCGGCCAGCACATAGCACGCGATGCGCAGCGCGAGCACCAGCCCCACGGGCCACCAGATGCCGCGCGGCAGCTGCCGCCAGAGCACGGGCAGGAGCTTGACGGCCATGATGCCGTAGAACGTGAGGTCGGCAGCGGAGTCGAGGCGCGCGCCGAAGTCGCTGGCCGTGCCGGTTTTGCGGGCGACCCAGCCGTCGAGCACATCGGTGACGCCGGCGAGGGTATAGACGACGAGGAACGCTGTGCAGAGCGGGCGCAGAAATGCCATGGCAACGGCGCCGCAGATGCGCAGGGCGGTGATCGTGTTGGCAGAAATCCAAGGCTTTTTCATGCCGGGCCTCCTTGATAAGGGGTTTTATATAGTTTACCCGATGGGGGAGGAAAATACAAGCGGGTGTGGGGTGCGGGGCGGAGCCCCGCGGGCCCTTTTACGGGGCTTTGCCCCATACCCTTTATTTTGTGCAGCCTGAAAGGCTGCGCGGGGGTTGCGGGGCTTCGCCCCGGGGGCCTGTTGGTTTGCGACCCTTTGGGTCGCGCGGGGGTTACGGGGCTTCGCCCCGGTACCCCGTTGTTTTTTGCAACCCTTTGGGTTGTACGGTTTTTCTGGCAGTGCCTACCAGAGGGGCGGCTCG
>CAKTXB010000086.1 GCA_934630555.1 uncultured Oscillospiraceae bacterium | reverse complement strand
GTGCAAACCAACGGTATAGTAGAAAATAGTGTGTAAAATAATACAGCCATGATGAATTCGAAAACAAATCGCTCTGACGGTAGCGAGGCTTCCGTCGTGAGGTTTGCGATGTTGCCGCCCCAGAGAGCCGCTGTCTGAGCCTCGAAGAGGCGAGTTTAGGCGAAGGGCGGCTAACAGGCGAGCGAACCGAACAGGAAACGATGCGTGTCAGGAGATTGTTTTCGAATCATCATGGCGTCCTATTTTTACCAAACTATTTTTTTTACAACGTTCATTTGCACATTCGAAAACCTCCGCAAATTCTTATTTGTCAAATGTAATTTCTTTATGATACACTGCATGTTCTGCAATATATTCTCTCCGAAGATTATCGGTATCCGCTTCCTGAGCCCTACGTTGAGCTGCTGCACGCTGCCCGTATGCCCATCCTGCACGCGCCGAAAGGCACGCCCCTCACTGTCAGCGGTGCACCTGCTTCCGGCGTCTATGTCCTGCTCGACGGCACGTGCAGCGCCGAAAAGGTCACGCCCTCCGGCCGCCAGCTCAGTGCTGCAGCCGCGCACCCTGTGCAGGTGTTTGGCCTGCTGGAATCCATCTCCCCCGCCTACACCGCCTATGTCACCACGCAGCGCTGCCTGTCCGACTGCGCCTACCTCTGCATCCCCAGCGCCGAGTACCTCTATATGCTCCAGCATTCCAACGCACTTTGTATGCTGAACCTGCAATTTCTCTGCCGCCACTCCCTGCGCATCATGGATGAAAACGACCTGCTCCTGCTGCATAATGTCCGTGACCGCATTCTGCTCTATCTCTACCGCAGCGGCGAAGGCGCACACTTCCCCTTCAAGCTCCCCGTCAAGCGCGAGGCCATGGCGCAAAATCTCAACATCAGCCTCCGCACGCTCTTCCGCCAGCTCGACGCGCTCCACGCTGAGGGCTTCATCTGCATCGAGCACGGCAAGATCGTTCTCACCCAAGCCCAGCACGCCCGCCTGCGCGCCATCCTCGCCGACTCTGTCTGAGCCTGGACGCACATAACAAAAATCGCCGCGCGCTGACCCCAGCGCGCGGCAGTTTTTATGCTCCAAATTTCGGGAAATACGGCACCCGGTTCCGCAGCACGCGCGTGCAGGTCGCCTCCGCCTCGCGGGCAAGCGTCCGCTCGTCCACGCCCGTCAGCTTCCCGTCCGCATACACCACGTTTCCGCCGATCATCGTCATCCACACGCGATCTGTCACGCCGCAGCGTGCCAGCAGACTCTGCGGGTCATGCAGCGTGCCGCTGTATTCCAGCCCCGCAATGTCCACCAGGAACAGATCGGCCGCCTTTCCCACTTCCAGGCTGCCCAGTTCCGGCCGTCCCAGCGTTTTTGCGCCGCCCACGGTCGCCGCCTTCAGCATCTCATATGCCGACAGGCACCCGCCGCGCTGCTTGGAATAATACGTCTGCATCAAATATGCCATCCGCAGCGAATCCAGTAAATTCGAGCC
Source organism: uncultured Oscillospiraceae bacterium (assembly GCA_934630555.1). Lineage (GTDB taxonomy): Bacteria > Bacillota > Clostridia > Oscillospirales > Oscillospiraceae > CAG-170. Next base: position 6,288 of record CAKTXB010000086.1, on the reverse strand, counting down.
GTCGTTCGTTGCCGAACCGTCGCAGCCCAAACTCACCGTCACGCCCTTTTTCAGCATATCCGCAATGTTCAAAATGGGGAAGCCGCCCAAAACCGCCGGCCCGGGGCAGTGTGACACGCCGCTGCCTGCGCGTCCAATACGCGCATACTCCTCCGGCGTCCACTCCCAGCCGTGCGCAAACCAAACATCCGGCCCAATGAAGCCGATCTTCTCACACCAGTCCAGCGACCGCATCCCATACCGCGCCTGGATGATCGCATTTTCCCCCTCGCCCAGATGTGTGTGCAGGAACACCCCGTGCTTCCGCGCCATCTCCAGCGACTCGGTAAACGTTTCGGCATAGCAGTTCATCGGCTGGCAAGGTGCCATCACGATCCGCCGCATGGAAAACGGCGCCGCGTCATGATATTTCCCGATCAGCCGTTCACAGTCCGCCAAAAACTCGTCCGTCGTTTCCAGCATCTCCTCAGGCATCGTGCTGCCCTTTTCCCGCGGCAGTGTGTTCGTGCCGCGCCCGGCGTGATAGCGAATGCCGATCTGCGCCGCCGCATCCATCTGCCGGTCCACCAGCTTTTTGCCCGAAACGCTCGTGTAGCAGTACTGGTGGTCAAACGCCGTCGTACACCCGTGCTTCACCAGATCCGCAAACGCCGTCAGCGCCGAATAATAAATAACGTCCTCATCCACCAGCCGGAACACACGGTAGATCTTGTCCAGCCACTCCGGCACCGTCATCTGCGGATAGTCGATCGTCGTCAAATTCCGCACAAACGTCTGAAAAAAATGATGGTGTGTGTTCACAAGCCCCGGATACACAAACTTATCCGTGCCGTCGATCACCTCGCACCCTTCCGGTGCTTCCAGCCCCTTGCCAAACTGCACGACCTTCTGCCCGTCGATGCGCACATCCACATCCCAGAGCACCCTGTCCTCTGCATCGCACGTCACGACCGCCCGCGCGCCACGGATCAGCTTCATGATCGCCGCCTCCTCCAATATTTTATCATTTGCCCCATCATACCACACCCCGCGCACCGCAAAAAATGCCGTCTGGCCGCTTTTCGCATTTCCCCCACACAACTGTCCATAACGCCCTGTGCGGCATAAATCGCAGCGACCCTCAGTTCATCGAAAATCATCTCCGCTTATGGCTGCGGCGGTAGTTGCCCGGGGCCTGGCCGGTACGCTGATGGAAGATACGCGAAAAATGGCACACATCTCCAAAGCCCACCTCGGCGGCGATCACGCTGACCGGCATATCCGTATTCTCCAGCAGATTGACCGCCTGTGTGATCCGATATGTGATCAGATACTGGTGGATCGACTTGCTGGTATGCTGCACCATCTGCTTGTTCAAATAATTCGGGTGATAATTGAAGTGCTCCCCGATCGTGCTGTTGCTGATCGGCTCATTATAATGCTCCTTGATATACTCGATCACATCATTGACCTGGTCGGAGAACATCGTTCCGGAGGGCGAACCGACGGCGCAGCTCCGGAATATCTGAGACAGTACATTTTTCAGCAGCCCGCTGAGCCGCATCTGGAAGAAAACAAGCTGCGTCTGGTATTCCTGAAGCATAAGCTCCAGATATGGCTTGATCTCCTCCATATTATGCAGACAGATCGGCTCACTGATCGCCGGAAGCCCTTTGATCGCGATGTATTCGTGGATCAGATTGGGCTGAAAATCCGGTGCAGCATCCGGCGGGATCGGATAGGTCGCGTGCGCATACCGTTGCTCATAGTCAAAATTACACCCCATCAGCAAAAGACCGCCGTCTGCGCTGTGCGTAAGTCGATATTCCCAGCCAGACGGCCATAAAAGGACATCGCCCCGCGTGATCGAAAAGGAGCGGTCGCAGAATTCGACCATTCCGTTCCCGTGATACACATAAAACAGGCGATGATCGTACGCGGTCAGAAATTCGACCGAATCCGTAAGATGATATGGCGGCTGATACTTTTGCACGTAACGGACAAAGGGATTGATGTCCGTGCAGGAAATGGTTTTCGGCTGCTCCATGGTTGTACGCCCTCCTTTTTTTAATAGTAGCATATCCGCTCCGTTTTCAAAAGAGAGGCTGTAATTTTTGTCGAAGATGTAGATTCGTTTTCAACAATTCACATTTCTTTTTGCAAATCAGAAATCAAAAAGCTCTGAAATCCGTGTGTATGCGTGGGGATGGAACCGATATTTTCCATATCGGATGTCCGTTCGGCTTTATGAAAATTGTATATTTATTTTCAACAATCTTTGCTTTGCTTACTCTCTTGCTGCAAAATGCCGGAACCGGTAAAATAATGCCATAATCATAACAAAAGGGGTTCAGGCAGCATGATTGAACGTAAAAAAAAGCGGATCGGCCGCATCGGTGTTTTTGGCGTCGCCCATCCCGTATATTGGGACCAGTTTCCGGGCCTTCTTGATACGCTTATGAAATTCCATGAAGATTTCAAGTCAATTCTCGCTGAAAATGACGTCGAGATCATTGATTATGGAATGATCGACACAAATACGAAAGCATTTGACGCACTTGCAAAAATGCAGGGCGACCACCCCGATGTGCTGATGTGCAACATGCTCACCTACGCCACCTCCTCGGTTTTCGCGCCGATCGTCAAGAACGCAGCGCAGCCCATGGTGCTCGTTGCACTTCAGCCCCGCGAAACGTTTGATCTTTCCAACGGAAGCACGCGCATCCAGCTTGAAAACGACAATATCTGCTCCGTTCCGGAGTTTACCAGCGTTGCGATCCGCATGGGAAAAAAGGTAAATGACGTGATCGTCGGAACGCTGCATGGCGATGAAGCAGTCAAAGCAGCACTTGCCGAGTGGTGTGATATTGCAAAGGTATTGCACGATCTGCACGGCGCAAGATTCGGCCTCATGGGCCATGTCCTGGAAGCCATGTACGACATGCACGCAGATCCCACGGCGATCTCTGCCGCGTTTGACGTCCATGTGCCGCTGCTTGAGGTGGACGACATGAAGGTCGTCTTCGACGAAGTGGGGCCGGAAGAGATCGAAGCACGCAAGGCTGTTATTCTGGAGAACTTTGACACACCCGATCCGGGCAGCGATCCGATCGCAATGAAGCTCACGGACGTCGATCTTGAAAAGGCGGCAAAGGCGTCTGTCTGCCTTGACCACTTTATTGAGAAATACGATCTGACGGGTCTTGCCTATTATTACAACGCCCAGCCCGGCTCTGAAATGCGGGCAATGCTCTCCTCGCTCATCGTCGGCAACTCCATACTCAACGCGCAGGGCATCCCGATGTGCGGCGAGTTCGACATCAAAACCTGTATCGCCATGTTTATCATGGACAGGCTGAATATCGGCGGCAGCTTCGCGGAGTTCCATCCGATCGACTTCAAGGAGGACTACATTCTCGTCGGACACGACGGCCCGCACCATATCGCCGTTGCGGAAGGCAAGCCGGTGCTGCGCAGCCTGAAAAAATATCACGGCAAGCCCGGCTCCGGCGCCTCTGTCGAGTTCAAGCTGAAAGAAGGCCCCATCACCATGCTTGGCATCACGCAGGACGGCGCCGGAAGGATCAGGTTCGTTATCGGCGAGGGCATGTCGGAAAAAGGCCCCATCCCGCCCACCGGCAATACCAACACCAGAGGACATTTCGACCCCAACATCCGTGATTTCATCAAAAAATGGGTCATGGCCGGCCCCACACATCATTATGCGCTCGGTATTGGGCACCGGGCGGACACGATAGCAAAGATCGCGGAGATCCTGGGCATCGACTACGAGATCGTCAGAGGCTGACATGCTGCAAAGAGTCATGTGGGAGGGCAGGCTCCTTCCCGGAAAAAGTGAAGAATACATCGAGCGGCACAACAACATCTGGCCCGAAATGGTAGACAATCTCAGACAGCAGGGGATCCACAATTACTCCATCTTTCTCTCGCAGGACCGCGTATTCGGCTATTATGAATGCGACGATCTTGAAAAGCGCGACGCTGTGAAAGCAGCCAACGAAGCGCAGAACAGATGGGCCGCATCCATGCAGGGGATCGTCGATTTCAGCCAGCCGCATCCATTCCGGCAAGTATTCTATTTAGAATAAACACATAAAGAATGCTCGCAAGAAAATTTTTTAGGAGGATAATCATGAAAAAGCTCATCGCTCTCATACTCGCAACGATCATGGTGCTTACGCTTGTTGCCTGTGCGCCCAAGACTGAGCCCGCAAAAACAGAACAGACCGCAGCGGAAGAACCGGCCGCAGCGGCGACGAACGAAGCTGAACCGGCAGCGGATGAAGCCGCAGCGGGCATTCCGGAAAACTTCAAGCTTGGCCTCTGCAACATCAACGAAAAAGGTCAGTTTGGCCGCCTTGTCAAGTGGGGCTTTGAAAACGCCTGCGCAGAGCGCGGCTGGGAGCTTGTCTATGCCGACAACAACGGCGACGGCCCAACCGGCGTTTCCAATGCGGAGATCATGGTTCAAAAAGGCGTCAACTTTGTCGTCGACCTGAATGTCGACGCATCCGTGGGTCAGACCATCATGGACATCTTCGGCAACGCCGGCATTCCCGTCCTGGCTGTCGATATTGCCCTTCCCGGCGCACCGTTCTTCGGCATCGACTCCCCGTCGATGGGCTACTATAACGGCGAGGTCATGGCCCAGTGGCTCAAGGACAATAACAACGGCAAATGCGATTATGCGGTCGTGATCACGCAGCTTGCCTCCGGCGATGTCGTGCAGGAGCGCGTAAGATCCGCGATCAAAGCGTTTGACGATCTGGGCATCCAGTACGGCGAGGCCGTCGAGATCGAGGGCGAAAACGACGCGCAGATCATCCAGCAGCGTTTCAACGATTTCCTCACCGCACATCCGGATGCACATTCCATCGTCGTCTTCGGCATCAACAACAACGCCGCGACCGGCTGCATGGCCGCTGCCGAGACGGCGGGCCGTGACGGCGATGTCAAGATCATCAGCTGCAACATCGACAACACGTTTACCGACACCATGGAAGCAACGCAGGGCAACTGCTGCTGGCTGTACACCACCTCCAACTTCACCGAGCTGTACGGCGAACAATGCTGCAAACTCGTAGAACAGTATTACAACGAGGGCTCCATCCCTGAACTCAATCCCTGTGAGATGCTCGCGATCTCTTGGGACAACCTGGCCGAGGTCTATGACACCAGCAACTATCCATGGGATCAGGTCAGCTGATCTTGACGCGCGGCCGCGCTTGCTAGCCGTCCGCACCAGTACAATCTAAGACTATCCCGCGGGTACCATTGTGCCGGCACGAGCAGCGCTCAGGCTGGCACAATGTGCCGCGGGTTGGATGCTATCTTGCGATGGAGGTATTCGGTTTGGCTGAATATGTGATGGAAGCAACAGGGATCGGAAAAAGCTTTCCAGGTGTCCGCGCCCTTGACAACATCGATATTAACATAAAAAAGGGCGAGGTCGTCGCTTTGCTCGGTGAAAACGGCGCGGGCAAAAGCACGCTGATCAAGATCCTCTCCGGAGTCTATCAGCCGGATGAGGGCGAGATTTTTTTAAACGGAAAAAAAGTCGTATTTGAGGTGCCGCTTGCGGCAAAGAATGCCGGCATCGGCGTGATCCATCAAGAACTAAACTATGTGGCGTCTGTGTCGGTCGCTGAAAACATTTTCATCGGTAATATCCCGAAGAAACACGGTTTTGTCGATTACAGAAAAATGTACGCAGAATCCCGCAAGATCCTTTCCGTCGTGGGGCTGAACATCGACCCCAAGACTACGATGGATGCCTGCTCTGTTGCACAGAAGCAGCTCATTGAGCTGGCAAAGGTCATTTCCAACCATGCACAGGTTATCATTATGGACGAGCCGACCTCGTCACTGAATGATACGGAGGTCAAGAATCTCCTGAATTTCGTTCATAAAGCAGCCTCTGAAGGTGTTGCTATTTTCTATATATCCCACAAGCTGGATGAGTTGTTCGAGGTCGCAGACCGCGTTGTCGTCCTGCGCGACGGCAAAAAGACGGGCGAGCTGAATATCCGTGACGCGACCAAGGACGAGCTGATCGCACGCATGGTCGGCCGCGATCTGACCGATATGTACCCGAAGGAAACAGTTCCGATCGGTGACGAGATCCTCAGCGTCGAGGGGCTGGAAACGGATTATATCAGGGATATTTCCTTCTCAACGCGCAAAGGTGAGATCTTTGGCATCTACGGCCTGATGGGCTCCGGGCACCAGAATGTCGGCACGGCGATCTTCGGACAGGATATTCTGCATAAAGGCAGGATCAGCGTACAC
>CAKTXB010000085.1 GCA_934630555.1 uncultured Oscillospiraceae bacterium | reverse complement strand
GTGCAGGCCACGCGAGAGCCCGTCAATCAGGCCATCAACGATTCCGGTGGGCCGGTGTCGCAAATTCGCAAGGTGCTCATGGTCGGCGGCTCCAGCCGCATCCCTGCCGTGCAGGAGCTGGTGCAGACCATGACAGGCACGCTGCCCTTTAAGGGCATTAACCCCGATGAGTGCGTGGCCATGGGTGCATGCCTGCAGGGCGGCGTGCTGTCTGGCAGCGTGCAGGGCTTGCTGCTGCTTGATGTCACGCCCCTGTCACTGGGCATTGAAACGCTGGGCGGCGTATGCACCCGCGTCATTGAGCGCAACACGACCCTCCCCATCCGCAAAAGCCAGATCTTCACAACGGCGTCAAACTTCCAGACATCCGTTGATGTGCACGTGCTTCAGGGGGAACGCCCCATGGCGCACCAGAACAAGGAACTTGGCCGTTTCCAGCTCACCGGCATCCGGCGCGCCCCACGCGGCGTGCCGCAGATCGAGGTCACGTTTGCCATCGACGCCAACGGCATTGTAAACGTATCGGCCAAAGACCTTGCCACTGGCAAGGCACAGCAGATCACCATTACCGCGTCCTCCAATATGTCGCAGGCTGAGATCGACCGCGCCGTGCGCAACGCGCAGCAATACGCCGCCGAGGATGCCAAACTTCGCGAGGAAGCCACTGTTCGCGACCGCTGTGAGCAGCTGCTCTACCGTGCCACCGGCGCCGGCAAAGGTCTCAGCCGTGATGATAAGGCTCGTGTTTCTGAGGCTGTCAAGGCCGTGCGCCGCGCCATGAAGGCGCGTGATACCGCCGCCATGACCTCCTGCGCGGATGCGCTCGAACAAGTGCTGAACGACCTGCACATCAGTGCCGGCAGCGGTGCCTACCGCCCGCAGTCGGACGACTACAGCGCCAACATGGAAGACGACGATGTCCTCGACGCTGAATTTGAATCCGCAGACGGCCAGAACTGAATTACAGCAAAAGCCCCGGCAGCAAAATGCTGCCGGGGCTTTCTTCGCATTGTTGTATCACTCAATGAGCCACAGCCTGCGCGCGGCCGTCTTGGCCTCACTGCGGCGGCTGACGTTCAGCTTGTCGAAAATATGGCTGACGTGCGTTTTCACCGTCGACATCCGAATGTCCAGGATCTGTCCGATCTCCGCGTTGGATTTATCGGCGCACATGAGCCGCAGCACCTGCAATTCTGTAGCCGTCAGCGCCTCGCTTGCCGTCAGACGCGGCTGTAACAGTGCCGGGTAAATGGCTGCCTGCGCGCGCACCGCGTTCATAAGCTGCTGCGCCCATTTCTTCCCGCCGCACGCCGGCGGCACACGCTCCAGCAGCGGCAGCAGCGCAGCGCCGAACTGGCTCACCGGCCGGATAAAACGATAGTCCGCCGCCGTTTGCAGCGCCCCCTGCAGCTGCTCGCGCCAGTACTCATCTTTCATGCGGTAGCACGCGATGGCCCGCAGCAGCGCCAGCTGAATGCCGTCAATATGCCGAGCGCAAACGCGGCAATACTGTTCCAATGGCACCAGTGTCAGCAGCGCATCCTCCGGCCGCCCGCCGGCCAGCTCCACCATTGCCTGTGTAAAATACTGATACCGCCGCATCACATTCAGATTCAGCACGTCGCGCGGCGCCTTGTTGCGATACCACGCCTCCGCCGCATCCAAATCACCGGTATGCAGCGCGATGCGGCACAGCAGCGCGTCAATGTTCGCAAAAAAGCGGCTTTGCCCCAGTGTCTCAAAGCGTGTGCGCAGTGCCTGGACCGTGCTGCGCGCGTCCTCCGGCCGCCCGCCGGCAAGCTGGCTGCGGGCAAGCAATCCCACCACGGCAAATTCCATGTCCGGCGTGCCCTCCAGCTGGATCTTCCCAAGCTTGGACACCAGCGACAACATCCGGGCCGAAATATCCTCGCCCTTTTCAAACTTGCTCTCCGCCATGGCGCAATCGGCCAACCCCACGCCATCGCGCCCCAGTACCGCCTCCACCGGCACGCGAAGCGTCTGGTAGAGCAGATCGTCCTTTTTGCTCCATGCCGAAAAATCCTTACCGCCGTTCATCAGGCTCGGCAGCGCGCTTGTCACAGAAAATGGCGGCAGCACGACTGCTTTATTCGTCAGCAGCCGGTACACCGCCGGGATCTTTTCCGTCAGGTTTTCCACCTCGCGCTGCGGCAGTGAAATATCCAGCCACGCCATGCGCCCGCGCACCTGCCGATACACAGCCTCTTCCCTGCGGTGGCGTTCGGCAAACGCCGCCATCTCCCGATACCAGCGCTCCGACGCGGCATAGTCCATACCAAGCGCCGAAAGCATGCTCATCCCCTGCATCAGCGCCGGTGAGGCCAAGATCTCCTCCTCCGGCAGGCTGCGGTAATACTGCTCCATCTCGCCGTAGTGCCCCATACCCGGATGCAGCTCTGCATTGCGGATAAGCAGCTCCGACACCTTAGCATGGTCGCCGCTGGCCGTGTAGTACGCCAGCGCGTGCGAATAATCCTCGTGCAGCTCATAATACAGTCCGCCGCGCGCAAATAATGCCCGGCGCTTTTCCGGCGCATACTCCCGTTCCATTTCCCAGATGAGGAACCCGCGGAACTGCGGCCAGAAATGAAAGCGCTCCACGTCGTCATAGCGCAGCATCGTCGTGTTGCGCTGGATCCAGTCCAGCAGCTCCCCGGCGCGAACATCGCCGCTGACCACGCGCGCCATTTCCAAGTCAAATTCCTCAAACGGCGCCAGCTCCAGCAAAAACCGCCGCAGCGGCAGATCAAAGCGGTGATAGACCGCCGCTTCAAAATAAGCATACAGCTCCCGATAGGCCTGCCCTATGATCTGCTTGCCATAGGGCGCTCCACCCATCAAGCACCTGGCCGTGATCACCACGCCCAGCGGATAGCCGATAGACTCCTGCATAATACTCGTCAGCTCCGACTCCGTGATCTGCACGTCATATGCCGTCAGCAGCCGCCGTGTATCCTCCCGGTCAAACAGCAACGCCCCGGCGTCCAGCGTCGTCATCAGCCCCGCATAGCCAAACGCCGCCAGCCATCCGGGCGGCATGCCGCGCGAAAGCAGCACGAACCGGCGCTCCGGGCATTCGCGGATGAGCTCGCACAGCGCCTGCTGGTCGGCCTGCTCCTGCAGCTGCTGCAAATTGTCCAGCAACAGAAACTCCCACTTTCCGCCAGCCTGCGGCAGCCGAAAATTGGAGGCCGCCGCGTCACAGCGCAGCACGCGCCGCCCCTCCAGCAGCTTATCCGCCAGTGCGCTTTTGCCAAAGCCGCACGGCGCGCTGAACAGCAGCACGCGCCCGCGCTCTGCAAAACGTTCAAATTGTGCCGCGATCGCAGGCTTTACAACGACTGTGTCCGCCATCCAGCATACCTCCCGCCTTTCTTCTGTTTTATATCTTACCATTTGCCGCCATGCTTGTAAATCGTTATGAAAGCAGGAGCTCTCCGCCAAAAACGCAAAAAGCGCCCACGCTGACAAACCCACGCTGCCGCCGCCATACTTGCCCGCATTGCCGAGAAGGCTCGTCAGCAGCCGCTTGATATGCAGCGGACTGCCCGCCAACACCAAATGTGGCAGCACACGTTCGGTGTATGGAGTGCTGATGCCGCGTTCCGCAGCGCCGCATATATAACGCATCTGAATTTCGCGCTTTTCATCAAACAAGCTCCCTGTTTCAGTCTTCGGAAATTTCTTTATACGTTCCCGAAAAAAGGAAAAATTCCGGCCTGTTATATTCCGCATCATATCATCCGGCATGGCGTTGCGCAAGCGGGATTTTATCGCTTTTTTTGCGGCTTTTTTCCTGTAATTTCAAGGGTTTTCTATTGACGAATACTGGAAAGCGTGCTATGATTTTTTTTGGATGTTGTGGGCGGTTTCTGCATACGTGCGCAAACCGCTGCAAATATGCGTGGATCTGTAAAAATCTTTTAGGAGGGGTTTTGAATGAAACGCAAAGCTTTATCACTTGTGTTGGCACTGTGTATGGTGCTGACGCTTTTGCCGGTAACGGCGCTGGCCGCCGGCACAGAATGTGCCGGCGGTGCTGACTGTCAGCACGCCGCTGCCATCGGCAGCACGCATTACGACACGCTGAACGCCGCAGCGGCGGATGCCGTCAGCGGCCAGACGATTGAGCTTCTAAAAAACATTGCCGATGCTGGCAACGTCACGCTGAAAGCCGGCGTAACGCTCGACGGCAAGAGCAATAAGCTCACCGGTAATTCTGCCATTACCATAAACGCTGCAGGCGGTACGGTGCAGAATGTTGTGTTTGAAAACATTCACAACAGCACAGTCATTGATGCCGCAACCTGTGAAAAGTACGGTTGGGAAAGCAAAACCGGCAACCTGTCGGCTATCTATGCTCCTGGCTTGACTGGCACTCTGAACGTAACCGGCTGCTCGTTTGATAATGTGGACTGGGATGCAATCCAGACTTCGCCGAAGGCAAACAGCACACTCAATGTCACAAACAACGTATTCCAGCATACTGCCACGGATTCCACGCAGCTGCGCTACATCCACATTGAGTCGGAGGCTACTTCATCGGCAAGCAAATATGCCGCACTCACTCTGAATATTACAGACAACCAATTCTTCAAAACAGAGAACTCGAATGATGACTTTTCTTCCATTGCCGCGTTCTATGTAGCTGCAAAAGACGATAGCAATCTTACCGGCAACTATGTTGAAGACACCGATACGATTTATGTAGGTGGTTTTAACTCCATCCCCATGGACACATACTTCCCCATGCGCAGTACGCCGAATGTGGACGAAGACGACCTCAATTTCCCGTTTGTTGTCAGCGTTTACAACGCTCTTAATAAAAATACGCACTATTATAAAACTCTGGCCGAAGCCGCGCAGTATGCTAACAGCCTTGAATTTGAAAAAAAGCTGGCGCTCACTATTACACTGGAAAATGATGCTCAAACGGATGCCACGTTTGACCTCAGTGCGCTCTCTGGTGCTACGACAATCAAATTGAATGGGCACACGTTGACCGCAGCCGGCTGCACTGCACTCAAAGTCGGCACAGATGCTTCGGCCGCTATCAGCATTTATGGTCCGGGCACAATTACAGCAACTGGCGATGGCGTCTACGCATTGGAAGATGCCAGCACGCGCAGTGTGACTGTCGTTGCCAACAAAGATACCTTCTTTAACGGTGGTATTCTCAACTCCGGCAGCAGTACGCTGACGCTGACAGGCTGCAACTATGACGGCGCGCTTGCAAACACTGGCAGCGGCACGCTCGTTGTAAAAGGCGGCAGCTATGACCGCGACCCGTCCGAATTTGTGGAAAATGGCATGATTGCAAAACAGGACGAGTCCACCAGCCGCTGGAATGTTGCTGCAATGACCACTGAGGAAGCCATTGGAGCCGGCTTTGTTGCCAAGCACAAGACGTTCAGCACCTGTTATAAGAGCTTGCAGGAAGCTGCAAAGGTCGGCGCCTCCAAAATTTGCCTGTTGCAGGATGTAACTGAAGATTTTACGAGCACTGCCTCTACATTGGCACTCTATCTGGAAGGTCATACTTTCACTGGTAGCTATTCCTATACAAGCGCAAATTTCGGTGATGTGAACTTCTGGGGTAACTCCGATTCATCTGCAACGCCCGGTTCTGCCGTGCTCAATAATATTGTTACCGGCAAAAAAAAGGGTCTATATCTGTATAAGGGAGCAACTGTAACTGTAAATGACGGCACTGTCAACAACGTGACCATAGCAGCCAACACAACCCTGACCATCAATGGCGGTGCTTTTGCCGGTAAGCTGACTGTGCGTACTGACGGCACGCTCATCATCAACGGCGGTTACTTCGTAAACGACCCAAGCACATACATCACAAATGCAAACCTCGTAGCGCTGCCCGGCAGTTATGTTGTGAATGGCATCACTTACAACTATAAAGTTACTGAGAAACTTCCCGACAATGTGACTGTCGTGTCCGGTAAAACCGAGGCCGCAGCCGCAGATGGTGTTGACGCTGCCGTTGCCGAAGCCGTGAGTGACTCCACCGTCACTGGCGTGAGTGAAGCGGCCACCGAGGCTGCTACCAAACTGGACGACAGCAGCAAGGCGACTGTGTCCAAGTTGAATGAACAGCTACCGCAAGGCGCCACGGAAGCCACGGTTGCAGACACCATCACCACTATTGTGGCTCCGCGTCTGGACATCACCATCACAGGCTATGACAACACCGCCAAAACACTGACGCTGGATATTGATGCTGTTTACGACATCAAGGCCACCACGGCAGACTCCGAGGCCAATCAGGTTGAGTATGACGGCACAAACGCAGCAAGTGTCAATACTGTCACCATTCAGAAGAACGCCGGCAAGCTGGACACCACTGGCACATCCGTAATCGTACATCTGGCTCTGCCCACAGGCTTTGCCAATGCAGATGACACCGTATATGTAACGCACACCAAGTCCACTGGTGTGAAGTATGTCTACGCTGTGACAGTCAAGTCCGATGCGTCCGGCCTGTACGTGGAATTCACGAATGATAAGGGTTTCAGTACGTTTGCTTTGAGCCTTGCCGTCGCCGCGAAGATTACGGATGATGATGGCAACACGACCTACTACGAAACCTATCAGGGCGCCGTTGACGCCGTACAGGATGGCGAGGTCATCACCATCCTGCAGGGCGGCGATCACACCGCCACCATCCGCCGCACTGTTACATTCCAGGTCTCCTTTGATCCCAGCGTCGGCCACAGCAATGTGTATGTCACCCCGCGTGACAACACCACGGTCGACAAGTCACAAGCCGCGGGCGAGCCGGTCACATTCGTCTGTGTCTACACGCGCCCCGAACCCAGCAACACCACCAACACTGCCGGCAAACAGTCCGTCAACGGCAGTGCCTACGCTGACCGCATCTTCCGCGATGTTGACAGCGATGCCTACTACGCTGAAGCTGTGGAATGGGCCTACGAAAACGGCATCACCAACGGCTTGAGCGACACGTACTTTGGGCCGGACGCTCTGTGCACGCGTGCGCAGATCATCACGTTCCTCTGGCGCGCTCTCGGCGAACCGGAAGCCAAGACGAGCACGAGCTTCACGGATGTTGCCGATTCGGCCTACTACGCCAAAGCCGTGGCCTGGGCCGTTGAAAACGGCATCACTGCCGGCACCAGCAGCACCACGTTCAGCCCGGATGCGACCTGCTCCCGCGCGCAGGCTGTGACCTTCCTCTGCCGTGCATTCGGCACAACGCATTCCGGCAATGGCGGCTTTGCCGACGTGCCCGCAGATGCGTACTACGCCGGTGCAGTGGCCTGGGCTGTTGCAAATGGTGTGACGAATGGCGTCACCACCTCCCGCTTCGCCCCCAACAACAGCTGCACCAGAGCGCAGATCGTCACCTTCCTCTATCGCAGCTGCAAATAAGCTCTATAAAAGTGCCTGCCGACCCGGCAGGCACTTTTTGCTTTTCACAGAACAGGCAGGGCTTCATGCCTTGCGGCATAAACGCCTCCTTCCGCCCGAGAATAAAAATACAGCAGCCCCAACGGGCTGCTGTATTTTTTCGTGCAAACTGTGGGGGAGATTTACCCCTTCTGTGCTTAACCTTTTTCATTCCACGCGTACAAAAAAGCATCAGCAACCTCCAACAGAGGTCGCTGATGCTTGGTGGAGTGGGATTTACCCCTTCTGGGTATAAACTTCTCATCCCACCCATACAAAAAGCATCAGCAGCCCCCTGTCGGGGGTCACTGATGCTTGGCGGAGTGGGTGGTGAGTATTCCGCGCGAGATTGCGCACCTCAACCGCTCAAATTGAGCATCCATTCCGGCGGGATTGAGCACCCTTG
>CAKTXB010000084.1 GCA_934630555.1 uncultured Oscillospiraceae bacterium | reverse complement strand
GCCCTGTTGTGCGCAGAATTTCATCCAGCAGTTCGCGCAGTGTTCCGCGTGTGGCAAATGCGCGCATGTCGTCCAGCCACATGAGAAACGCCTGATACTGCTCCGACTCCCCTGCCGCGGCGCGCAGCGCATCAATATAGTCGCCGCGGCGTGTTTTGGTGCGCGGCAGCGCCAGCGCGTCCGGGCTGAAGGCAAACACCTGACTGCCCAGCGCCGTGATGAGCGGAATATCCTGATGCGGATTGTCTACAATGGCCAGCAGCGCGCAGAGCACTTCGATTTCCGTGGTCTGCAAAATATCCCCGCTGCGGTCGCAGACGCAGGGGATGTTCTGCCGCGCCAGCGCAGCGGCGTACAGCCCCGCCGTGTTGCCCGGAGAACGCAGAAGAATGACAATATCCTCCGGCGTAACGGGGCGCGTACCGTCGCCGTCTGTAATGGGTGTTTTATCACGCAGCAGCCGTGCGATACGCGCGGCGACAAACGCTGCCTCCTGCGCGCTTTTCTGCGGCGACTGGTCGTCATCCAGCTGCGCCTTTTCCAGCGCCAGTGCGTGCAGTTCGATCTTGGGCTGCGGCGTGGGCGGGAACGCGCGTCCGTTTTTCAGCGCCTCCCGCTCGGTGTATTCCAGTTCTCCTGCTGCGCGGCTCATCACGAGTGAGAATACGTCATTGACGCAGTTTAAGATCTCGGGCCGGGAACGGAAATTTTCGCTCAGCAGAATTTTGCGCGGCTGTCCGGACCGTGCGGCGTCAAAATCGGCATAGGTGTCGTATTTTTGCAGAAAAATACTGGGGTCCGCCAGACGGAACCGGTAAATGGACTGCTTGACATCGCCAACCATAAAGCGGTTTTGCCCCGCGCGGGAAACTGCCTCAAAAATGCACTCCTGCACGGCGTTGGAGTCCTGATATTCGTCCACCAGGATCTCGCGATAGTGCGCGGCAATTTCACGTGCGGTCTGCGTCGGCTGACCGCTGCCGCGCTGCGTGAGCAGCCGGATGGCCTCATGCTCCAAATCGGAAAAGTCCAGCAGCTTGCGGCGGCGCTTTTCCTGCGTATACTGCGTCATGAACCGCCGCAGCACGCGCATCAGCCCGCCCACGGCGGCCGCGCCGGTCTGCAGGTCGCGCAGCACCACCTCGGACGGCGCGTAAAAGCACGCCTGTGCATCGCGAATAGCCGCGAGGCACGCCTTGCGGCTGTTCTGCACGCGCTGCTTCAGCGCCGGATCGTCACATTTGCGCACCGGCGGAAGCGTGCCAAACGTGGCAATGGGGTCGGCTGCGGCCGCATCCCACGTGGTACAGTCCATACGCTGGCGGACTGCCTCCAGATTTTTTGTAAGCAGCGGCGTGTATTTTTCCTCCAGCACCGCATCAAAGCGCAGGCTGTCCAACGCCGCAGCAAGCTCGCGCGCGGCGTATTGCAGCGTGTCGCGGTAGCGCGCCAGAAGGTACGCGCCCCAGACAGTTTCCTCTGCGCCGGTGCAGCCGGACGGCACGGCAGCTTCACAGCGCGTCATCCACGCCTCGGGGTCAACACGGCAGCAGGCCGCTTCGTAGACGCGCAGCAAAATGCCGCCCAGCCGCCGGTCGTCGCGCCCAAAGCCAAGCTGGTCGATGAGCGCGCGGAAGCCGGGATCGGCCTGCCACTGCGTATAGCTATCCGTCAGCACATCATCCAGCGTCTGCTGGCGCAGCACTGCCGTCTCCTGCTCCTCCGCCACGCGAAAATCTGCCGGCAGGTCGAGCAGATGGCAATAGCTGCGCAGAATGGATGTACAAAACGCGTGCACCGTAGAGATCTGTGCCAGCGCGATGCGCGCCGTCTGGCGCTGCAAATGCCGGTTTTCTGGCTCCAGAGCCAGACGTTTGGCCAACTCATGCGCAATTTTGCCACGCAGCTCGGATGCGGCGGCCTTGGTATAAGTGATGATGAGAAAATCGTCGATGTTCGCCGGCGCGGCCGGGTCACAGACCTTGCGCAGCAAACGGTCCACAAGCACCTTTGTCTTGCCGGAGCCGGCAGCGGCGGACACGAGCAGCGCACCGCCTTCATTCTCAACAACGGCCTGCTGGGCAGGCGTCAGGCAAATGTCAGCCATGTCCGTTCCTCCTCTCCAATTCGCTCCAGAATTCGTCGGCGCGCACGGCGCGGATGTTACGCCGCTCCTGCATACCAAGGTCGCGGTGGCACGCGGCGGCAAAGTCGCAGTATTGGCACGACGATACCTGCGGCCCGCGGATGATGGGATCGGGCGTAACGCGCCCCGCAAACATCTCGTCTGTCATATCGGCCACCTTTTGCTGCACGAAGGCCTCCAGCTCGGCAAACTGCGCGCGACTTGCGATGTCGCCGGTCAGCTCGTCTTTTTTCCACTTGCAGGGCAGATATTCCGGCGCATCCTGCGCTTCCATGGCGTGCAGGATCGCCGCATCATTCAGCACAAGGCCCTTACGTCGGCGGGCTTTGGCGTGCGCCGCTTCACACACGGCTTCATCAGCCCCTGCGTCCACGCGCTCCATGTCAGCCCGCGCCGGAACATACAAAACGCCTGCCGGGTCGATCGGCTTGCCGTAATACCGTTCGCCTGATTGCCGCAGAGCAAACAGATACAGCAGCATCTGCAGCCCTTCGCCGCAGAGGATGGAAGCATAGTCAAAGTCCTTGCGGCCCGTTTTATAGTCCACCACGCGGCAGCTGTAGCGGCCGCCCTGCTCATACAGGTCCACACGGTCCACAGAGCCAGAGATCACACAGCTGCCGTTCTGCCCGGAAATACGCACCGGCGGCAGCGCGCCGCCGTCCTCGCGGAACGTCAGCTCCATATCGCGCGCCGTAAACTGCGACAGGCGCAGCTCACGCGCCACATCCTGCACCACCGTGCGCACCTCTTCCATATTGCGCGCAAACAGGTATTGGAACCGGCTGCCGCGCGCGGCGGCGTCCGGCATGAACTTGTTTACATAATCTTCTATGTAGTGCTCGGTCACAGCCGTCAGTTCCGCGTCGCCAACACCCGCCGGGCCGCCGTGTGCGCGCAGAGCACGCAGCGTGCATTCCAGCACATAATGGACAAATGTGCCAAAGACCGGCGCGTCGAATTTTGCCTGCTTCCACGGTGCAGCCTTTAAGCCGTCACTGAGGAAAAACGCATAGCGGCAGGCCGCAAAACGGTCAATGCGTGAGGCAGACAGGCGCAGCGTATCGCCATAAAGGCCGGTCACGCTTCTGCGGGAGAGCGGTGTGAAGGCATAATCCGTGTGCCGCCGCAGCTCCTGCACGGCTTGCAGCACGATCGGCGACACGGACGGTGCGCCGGTGCGGAGCGTTTGCGCCGCTGCAGCCGCCGCGTCGGGCGCATAGGGATACTCCTCCGCCGTGGTGCGGCGAAGGCCCGGAAACAGCTGCACCAGCTTTTCACACAAAAACGACGGCGTGTCGCTCCATGCCAGCTCCAGACCGTCCGTTGGCAGCGATAGTGCGGCGTGCGCCGCGCCCATGCTGCGCGCCAGCTGATCGTATTCTCCCGGCGCAAGCGGCAGGCCAAGGCCCAGCAGCGCCTGCCGCTCGTCGTCCGTCAGCAGTCCGCCCGCCGGATGCAGCGCAGGCAGCTGCCCCTCATGCGCGCCCAGCACCAGCAGCACGCGCGCGCGTTTGGCGCGGAAGTCCTCCACCGTGCCAAGCTGCACCTCGTCGGCGCAGGCCGGGATGGCGCCGACCTGATATTGTGCCAGCAGCATCCGCAGCGTCTGCAAATACTGTTCCGGCGGCATGACCGTGTCGCCCAGAATGGTGTACATCTGTTCGAGCGCGGCAAGGATGATCTCATACAGCTGTTCCAACTGCTGCGCCTGTTGGGCGCGTCCGGCAAGCAGCGCTGCACCGGCCTGCTCCTGCAGCGTCTGCCGCAGGCCAAGCTGTTCCAGAAAATCGGCAGTGGCTGTCAGCATTTCGGCAACAGTTTTTGCGTCTGTGAGCACGCGGTGCAGCACGCCAAGCGGCGCTGTGAGGGCCTCGCGCCAGACATTCAGCTGTTCCAACTGTGCACGCGCGGCGTCGTCCCACGGCGCGCCAAAGCCTGCTGGATGCATGGTGAAGTCCGCAAGCCACTGCGTGCCGCGGATCTCCCAAAAGCTGGCGTAACGCTCCAGTGCGTCGACTGCGTCAGTATCCAACGGCGAAAGCGCAGACTTGGCATACCGCATCACATCGTCATAGTCCAGCCGCACAGCGGCGCGCAGCGCGGCAAGCAGTGCCGCCAGCGCCGGCTGCCGCAGAATATCCGCATTGCCGGAAAGAAACACCGGGATCCCCGCCCGCGCCAGCAGCGCGCGCAGCGGCGCTTCATAGACCGCACGGTCCGTCACGGCGATGCAAATATCGCGATAGCGCAGCCCCTGCGCTGTCAGCTCCTGTACGCGCCGGGCCGCCCAGGCACACTCCTGCGCCGGTGTGTCCGCGCTGTGCAGTGCCATGCCGGACGCGTCGCCCACAAATTCCGGGGCCGCACCGGCAAACAGATATTGCAGTGCGTGGCGCATGGCCTCCGTGCGCGCGCTGGCAGCGCCCGTGCGTTCAAGTGTGATCGGCACGTTCCATCGCGCGGCCATTTTTTTGACAGTATGCAGCGTGTTCGCAGCCGTGGCAAACACGGCGCGCTCCGAGCCGTCCGTGCGCAGCGTCAGCGTCACGTCCTGCGCCGTACGCAAAAGCGTTTCCAGCAGCTGTGATTCTACCGCGGTGAAATCCGAAAAACCGTCCAGATAAAATGTGCGCGTCTGCGCGTACTGCTCCTGCCGCAGCAGTTCCTCCAACCGGACGAGCCGCGTCACCGGATCTGCCGCGCCGCCGGCGCACACGGACTGATAGCTTTCCAGCAGCAGCGCCAGCTCCTCGAGCTTTTGCGCAAACTGGCCGTGCTGTGCGCGGGCCGCGGTGCGCAGCTGCTCCGGCGTAAGGCTGCCGCTGAGAAATTCCTCCAGCATCGCGCCCAGCTGCTGCAAAAACTCCGGGCGCGTACTTACGGCCGCGTAGCATTTGAGCTGCGCGCGTACCTGCTCCACCGCACGATAGACCGTCAGAAACCGCCCGCCACCATCGAGATATTCGGCGCTTACACCGCCAAACTGTGAAAACACCCGGCTGGCCAGCCGCGAAAAGCTGAGCACCTCGGCATAGCGGCTGATCGTATCGCCGCCGGCACGGCAGAGGGCGCGCTCAGCCTCGTGCGAAAACTGCTCCGGCACGATCAAGATCTGCCCTTCTTCCCCCGCCCGGGCGCGCGTGCAGATGGCGTCCAGCACAGCGTCCGTCAGTGCGAAGCGGTCTTCTCCGCAGAAAATATGCAGCATACGTTCGCCGCCTTTCGAGTCGTTTTGTTCAGTATATCACAAAACAGCGTATAAAAAAACGGACAGCTAGCTGTCCGTTAAAAAATTCTTGACGCTTTGAAGCAGTTCGATGGTTCTGAATTTGAGCTGAATGTCCGGTGCATCGTCGGTGATGAGCCGCACCTCAGCGTCTGTAAAGCCCGCCGCTTCGGCGGCCTGCTCCAACTCGTCCGCGCTGGCCGTAAGGCAGAGCGACGGAAACACAACACACCACCAGTTGTGCCCCGCGCCATTTCCAATGGTCACGCACACCGTGCGGTAGAGCCCCGCAGGGAGTGCGAACGTTTCATACACACGTGTTGGAAACAGCTCGTTTTGAAAGCAGACACGGACCGTATCCGCGCTGCCAAGGCGCCGCAACGTCCGTTCTGCCGCCGCTTCCAGCACAGGCACACCGTCCATGAGCGCCTGCTGCGGTTCCTCTGCATTCCGCAAGAGCTGCTGCGCCTGTTCCAATACCGCGTCGCGCACGCGGAGTTTCACCATCTGGTCACGCTGCGAGTCGGAATTTGCCACAATGTGCAGCCGAATGAGCTTGCCGCACAGTGCGCGCTGCTGGCACGCCAGCACCGCCGCCATTCCAAGAATGCAGACGCACAGAAGCAAAATCGCCAGACGCTGCCATCGTTTTTTCATAAAAACACCGTCCATATGTAGAATACCTACATTCTGGACGGTGTTTTTTCTGTTTATACCGTGGTGGCCAAATAAATATCGTGGTATTTTTCTTTCAGCATGGCGCACGCAACGCTGGCGTACTCAAACGAGTCGTAGATGCCAAACACCGCCGAGCCGCTGCCGGTCATTTGCGCGCCATATGCACCGTAGGTGATCATGACGGAACGGATGTAGTTTATATCAAAGTGCTCCTGCAGGACGAGGGGCTCAAACACATTGCACAGGCTGCCGCCAATGCCGAGCAGCTGCCCTTTTTGCAGATTTGCCATCATGACCTTGTGTTCCGGGCGTTTGGAAATGTCCGCCTCATCGAGTTTGGCATACAGCTCCGGCGTGGATACGGAAAAATCCGGCTTGCAGATGACAAAATACATCTCCGGCGCAGGCGGCAGCGGCGTAAGCAGCTCGCCCCGGCCCTCCACCAGCGCCGTACCGCACAGTGTGCAGAATGGCACATCTGAACCGACCGTACCGCCAAGCTCACATAAAGCGGGCAGCGACAACGGGGCGTTATAATGCCGGTTCAGCGCGCGCAGGACCGCCGCCGCATCGGCGCTGCCGCCGCCAAGCCCCGCCTGCGTGGGAATACGCTTGTTGATGAAAATTTCCAGCCCCTGCGGGTCAATATCTGTGCGCTGAAAGAACACTTCAGCCGCACGCCAGGCCAGGTTGTCGCCATCCTGCGGAAAACCGTCGGTGATGGGTACAAACTCGCCGTCCTCGTGGAGCGCCTCCCGGTAGCAGTGCAGCGCCCATGGCGCACCGGTCTCCACGTTCACGGTGACATCGTCGCGCAGGGAGATGGTCTGCTCAATGGAGCGGATATTGTGATAGCCGTCCGGACGCGTGCCCAAAACATCTAACGTCAGGTTGAGCTTTGCAAATGCGCTTTCGGTAATAATTTGCATTACTTGATCTTTCTGCCTTCCAGATAGTATCGTTTTTCGCGGCTGTGGCCCATGGAGAACGTTTTGCGCGGCAGGATGCCGTCGGCGATCACACCACGGAACAGCTGGCTCTTTTCCATGGCCGGCAGCAGGAAGCCGATCGCGCCATCCTGTTTGGCCAGACTGATGAGCGCGTCGTCGTCATGGATGTAGTCGATCTCCCCTGCGTGTTCCTTCAGGTAATCATCCAGGAAGCCCTGCAGCACGCCAACGGCCAACTCACTCCTGGCACGGTCCAGATACACCGTGCCGGAAGCGTTCTTCGTGTACCACTGCACCGGGAAGCCGCCCGCAGCGCACGCATCCTTTTGCAGCGCGGCCAGCAGCTGTTCGGGGTTCGTTTTAAAAATCACACGATGGATGGGCTCAAACACCTGTGCCGGGTCATGGATGTTTTCCAGCTCCACAAGCGCATAGCGCGCCGGGTGGTTCGACAGGTCCTTACCCGGATGGTTCTTTTTAAGCTCTTCATAGCAGCTCTTGGCCGTGGCCAGCGAGTGATTGCCGTCACCTACGGCAAAGACCATGGGCACGCCCTTCAGGCCCTTATACTTCTCACCGACTGTGGCCGTGTAGTCCTCCAGCGCCTTGTTGAATTCCTCTACGTCCTTGCCCTCCACGAGCCAACCGGTGATATGGCCGCCGCCTTCCATGAGGTCGAAGTCATAGAGCTTTTTCAGGCTGTCCTTCTTGGCGCCGATCGGCTCGATGAGCTTGTTGTCATGGTCGTCGCAGAGCATGAGGATATGCGGCAGCTCAATGGGCGCATCACGGCGCACACGCTGGCGCGGTGGGATGCGTTCGGCGACCGTGCGTTCTGTCGCACGGATGGCGCTGGTCGCGCCTGTGGAGTAGTCATAGGCATCCAGATCGACCATGCCGACAAGGCC
>CAKTXB010000083.1 GCA_934630555.1 uncultured Oscillospiraceae bacterium | reverse complement strand
CTAAAGCGCCTCTTTTTTGCTGACTTTTTTCTGGCAAGGCAGAAAAAAGTCAGCCGCCGGAGGCACGGTTGCGGTGTGCCATACACCGAGGCAAAAGCGGTGACTTCGCACCGCAGGGGCGGCCAGAAAAAACCGGCGACGGGCGCAGCCCCGTCAAAAATTGCCCCCGCCTGCTGCAAGGCAGGCATATTCCCCGCGCCTGCGAATAAACTTGTCTTACAAGGACAAGGAGGGC
The DNA here is from genome assembly GCA_934630555.1 of uncultured Oscillospiraceae bacterium. GTDB lineage: Bacteria > Bacillota > Clostridia > Oscillospirales > Oscillospiraceae > CAG-170. Next base: position 7,726 of record CAKTXB010000083.1, on the reverse strand, counting down.
GCAGCATGGCAACAGAGGTACAGGCGCGGACACCGGAGCTGCCGCATCGGCTGACGCTGGATGCGCGGCAGCATTTGACGGTGACGGGCGTGGTAGAGGTCGATAGCTTTGACGAGGGCACGGTGGTGCTGGGCACGACGCGCGGCGTGTTGGTGGTGCAGGGGCAGGGGCTGCATTTGCAGATGCTCTCGCTCGATGGCGGCGAGGTGCGTGTGGACGGCACGGTGGACTGCGTGCGCTATGAACCGGACGCGCCGGCCGGCGGCTTTTTTGCGCGGTTGTTCGGCTGATGGAGCTGCCGCTGGGATTGCAAGCCGCGCAGGCTGGCACGGCGGCACTGGCTGGTGTGGCGCTGGGGCTGTTTTATGACGCATTGCGTGCCATGCGGCGGCGGCACGCGCGGTCGGGGCCGGTGATGGACGCACTGTTCGCGCTGGGGCTGGCATTCGCACTGCTGGTGCTGACGTTTGGCGCGGGGCGCGGACAGTTCCGGCTGTTTTTCCTGCCGGCTGCCGCCGCGGGGCTGGCCGTGTATTTTTGGCTGCTGAGCCGCCTGATGCTGCAAGTATTTTGCATGATTTTGTCAGTGCTGGAAAAATTCATGCGGTTTGTCACGTGGCCGCTGCGGTGGTGCGCAAAAAAAATTAAAAAAATTTTGATTTTCCTCTTTGCAATTCTCAAAAAATGGGTTACAATGTTCGGTAAGATGGTGGCAGGAGTCATGCGCCGCCGCAGCGAAGGGAGCGTGAAAGCCAGTGAAATTTGTTCGGTCGTCTCTGTTGGTGAAGCTGGTGCTTCTGATCGTGGTGGTATATGCTACCGTTACCCTGGTGTCGCTGCGGTCACAGATCTCGGCAAAGAACGCCGAGGCCGCAAGCCTGACCGGCAGCATCACCGCCGCTGAGCAGGAAAACGAGCGCTTACAGGATGCCATTGACAATCTGGACACCGACGCAGGTGTGGAAGCCGTGGCGCGGGAAAAACTCGGAATGGTTTCAGATAACGAGATCGTATTTCGCGATGTTCGGAACTGATTCAAATAAAGTTTGGGAGAACACCACAGTTTATGGAGCTTACAGTTGGCGGAATCTATGAAGGAAAAGTCAAGAGCCTGACAAAATTCGGCGCGTTTGTGCTGCTGCCCGACGGCTCGACCGGGATGGTACATATCTCCGAGGTCGCGTACACGTTTGTAAACGAGATCCGCGATTTTCTGACGGAGGGACAGGACGTCAAGGTCATGGTCATCGGCATGGAGAACGGGAAGATCAACCTGTCCATCAAGCGTACCCAGCCGCGCCAGCGGCCGGATAACCGTGAGGCAGGACGGGAGCCCCGGCCGGAGCGTCCGCGCACAAATGATCGCCCGCGGCAAAACGACCGTCCGCGCCAGCAGACATTCCGTCCGGCACAGAACACGGAACCGCAGCAGCGCTCGTTTGACGATATGCTCAAGCAGTTCATGTCGGACTCCAACAGCAAAATGTCCTCCAGTCGGCTGTATGCCGACCATAAGACGAAAACCAGAAAACGCTGAATGCAGAAAGCAGCCGTGCAAACGGCTGCTTTTTTTCACATACACCCTGGGCGGCGCCGCACCATTTGGCAGGAAGCCCCGGCGCGGCGCGCAGACAAATCGTGCGCCGCTGCCCTGATTTACCGCGGCGAAAGAACGCCCGCTCAGCGGATGATCCTGCTGGCCTTTTGATAACGCTCCTGTTCAGAAAAGACACAGCCGCAGTATTTTTGTATATAGAAGCCCAGCTCCCGGGCGCGGGCCTGACCGTCGCGGAACATGGGGCGGAAGTCCTCATAGTAAAACTGTACGCCGGTCTCCTCAGCGGCGCGGCAGGCGATGTCGCGCATGCGCTCATGCTGCTGATAGGGGCTGATGAACAGCGACGATGTGAAGGCGTCAAAGCCGCCTTCTTTGGCCGCACGCGCCGCGGCATAGAGGCGCATCTCATAGCATTTGACACAGCGGCCGTCAAGATCCGCCGCTACGGCGCGCACAAAGGGCCGCAGGCCGTATTCGTCCTGTAAAACAAGCGGCAGGCCGATGGTTTTGGCGTATTCCTGTAAACAGTTGCGCCGTGCGCGGTATTCTGTGAACGGGTGGATGTTGGGGTTATACCAGTAGCCCGTCAGGTCAATGCCCCGGTCGCGCAGCGCGTCGATGGGCATGTTGGCGCAGGGGGCGCAGCAGATGTGCATGAGTAATTTCATTGCAGTTCAGCTCCTTTTGGGCCAATTCTACCATACCGAACGCCATCTGTACAGAACGGAAAATTTGGACGGTAAAGTTCGTTGATTTTGAACATGGACAAGGCAGCGGCACGGTGCTATAATTCTTTCTAATATAAAGCAGAAGTAAAACTGAACGCAGAGAGGATGATCGAAATGGCAAATCCGAAAGAGAGCTATGCAGCAAAGGTGCAGCGCAAACTGCTGCGTAAAAAGCGCGTGATCGAAGCAGCCTCCGGCCGGGAAAAGGCTGATCTGGTGCTGAAAAACGCAACGTATGTGAACGTGTTCTCCAACGAGCTTTGCACCTGCGATATTGCCGTGGCCAACGGGCTGATCGTGGGGCTGGGGCAGTATGCGGGCGAACGCGAGATGGATATGACCGGCAAGATCGTCTGCCCGGGCTTTATTGATGCGCATATCCATCTGGAGTCGAGTCTGGTCACGCCGCGCGAGTTTGTGCGCGCGGTGCTGCCGCACGGCACAACGACCGTTGTCACCGACCCGCATGAGATCACAAACGTGATGGGCACGGACGGCATTGACTATATGTTCCAGGCAACGGAAGGGCTGCCCATTGACGTGCGGTTCATGCTGCCGTCGTGTGTGCCGGCCACGCCGCTGGATGAGTCGGGCGCGAATCTCGATTATCGCGCCATTGACTCGTTCTATGATTATCCGCGCGTACAGGGCCTGGCCGAAATGATGAACGCCTATGGCGTGACGCATAACGATGCCGAGGTCGTGGCCAAAATCGTGGCCGCGCAGGCGCATCACAAAAAAATTGACGGCCATGCGCCGGGCCTGTGCGGGAAGGATCTGGATGCGTACATTGCAGCGGGTGTGTACTCCGACCATGAGTGCGCCACACCGGAGGAGGCCATTGCCAAGCTGCAGCGCGGGCAGTTCATCATGATCCGCGAGGGCACGGCAGCCCGCAATCTGGCTGCGCTGGCGCCGCTGCTTACGCAGCAGTATGCCGACCGGTGTATGTTCTGCACCGACGACAAGCACCCGAACGACCTGTTGGAAAAGGGCCACATCGACTACATTGTCAAGGAGGCCATCAACCAGTACGGCGTTGACCCCATTATTGCCATCAAGGCTTCGTCGCACCACGCGGCGCGCTATTTCCTGCTCAACAACCGCGGCGCGATCGCACCGGGCTATCTGGCAGATTTTGCGATCATTGACAATTTCAAAGACTTTAACGTGGAGTATGTGTTCAAAAAAGGCGAGCTGTACAGCGACCACGGCCAGCTGCGCGATTTTGAAGTGCCGACGGTGGAGCCGTATCTTGACGAGCGGGCACATGATACGTTCCATGTGGCGCATCTGACGGAGGACGACTTCCGCGACCAGCGTCAGCGCGGCGTGATCGGCATGGTGCCGGGTGAGATCATCTCCACCGACAACGGCTATGCCGACCATGTGGATCTGGAAAAGGACATCCTGAAGATCGCTGTGGTGGAGCGGCACAAGCAGACCGGTCATGTGGGCCTTGGCTATATTCAGGGCTATGGACTGAGATCTGGCGCGGTGGCCACGAGTATTTCGCATGACTCGCACAATATCATTGTGGTGGGTACGAATTCCAGGGACATGGCCATGGCCGCAAACTACATTGTAGAGCACCATGGCGGCATTGTTGTGGTGGAAAACGGGAAAGTAAAGGCTGCCGTTGTGCTGGAGATCGCAGGCATTATGAGCGACCAGCCGCTGACACAGATGAACGAAAAGCTGGAGGCGGCCAAAGCTGCCGCGTTTGAGCTTGGGGTCAGCCGCGGCATCGACCCGTTTATGACGCTCAGCTTTATGGCGCTGCCGGTCATCCCGACGCTGCGCATTACAACGCGCGGCGTGGTGGATGTGGTCACGCAGCAGTACGTATAAAAACCAAAGCCGCCCTGCTGCCTGACCATCTGCGGCAGGGCGGCATTATGGAGATGGAAAGGGTGCCGATCGGCGGCCGCTTCTCTACAAGTTCATGAAGCGATCGCCGTTCCGGCTGCAGGAGCGGCGGTCACTTTTTTACGCAGAAAGCAGAGCACAAAGGCTGTTTCCTGTTCTTTTTTTGCAAAACAGTTGAAAAATCCTGCCAAATATGATTAAATAAAAACGCTATATCCTTCCAGTCGATACGCCGATGCGCGGCGGCAGGAAAGACATTTCAGGGAAAGAAAAAGGAGCTATTGTTATGGAACGCGAACGTCTTGGCAGCCGCCTTGGCTTCATCCTGCTTTCCGCCGGCTGCGCCATTGGCGTTGGCAATGTGTGGAAATTCCCGTGGATGGCCGGGCAATACGGCGGCGGCGCTTTTGTGCTGCTGTATTTTATCTTCCTCATCATTCTGGGCCTGCCCGTGATGACCATTGAGTTTTCCATCGGCCGCGCCGCACAGGCAAGCCCGGTGCGGATGTATCAGAAGCTGGAGCCAAAGGGCGCAAAGTGGCACATTCACGGCTATGCCACGCTGATCGGCTGCGTGCTGCTGATGATGTTCTACACATCCGTCACCGGCTGGATCGTCTACTATTTTGTCCACAGCCTTGCGGGCAACTTTGTCGGGCTGGACGCAGGACAGGTCAGCGCCGCGTTCGGCGGCATGATGTCGAGCCCCTCCACCATGGTCGGATATATGGCGATCACGGTCGTGGCCGGCTTTGCAGTCCTCTCGATCGGCCTGCAGAAGGGCCTCGAGTGCGTGACGAAATACATGATGGTCGCGCTGCTGGCGCTGATGGTGGTGCTGGCGGTGCATAGCGGCACGCTATCGGGCGCAGGCGAGGCGCTGCGGTTCTATCTGGTGCCCGACTTCTCCAAGATCAGCGGCAGCGTCGTCGTGGGCGCGATGAATCAGGCGTTCTTTACGCTCAGCCTCGGCATCGGCGCGATGTCCATTTTCGGCAGCTACATCGGCAAGGAGCGCAGCCTGCTTGGCGAGAGCGTGAATGTTGTGGTGCTTGATACGTTCGTGGCCGTGACGGCAGGGCTTATCATCTTCCCGGCGTGCTTTACGTATGACGTGCAGGTCACGGCCGGCCCGAGCCTGCTGTTTGAGGCCATGACGAGCGTGTTTGCCAACATGGCCGGCGGCCGCTGGTGGGGTTCGCTGTTCTTCCTGTTTATGGTTTTTGCCGCGTTCAGCACGGTGCTGGCAGTGTTTGAAAACATTCTGGCCTGTGTGCGGGAAATGACCGGCTGGTCGCGCGGCAAGGCATGTATTATCTGCGGCGCTGCCGTTTTGCTGTTGAGCGTGCCGTGCGCGCTGGGCTACAACCTCTGGTCCGGCTTCCATCCGTTTGGCATGGAAAACCTGCAGGTGCTGGACCTGGAGGATTTCCTCGTGTCCAACTGCCTGCTGCCGCTGGGATCGGTGATCTTTGTACTGTTCTGCACGCGCAAAAACGGCTTTGGCTGGGATAACTTTGTGCGCGAGGCGAACGAGGGCCGCGGACTGAAGATCAAGCAATGGATGCGCGGCTATATCACGTGGGTGCTGCCGGCCATCATTATTGTTATCTTTGTGCTGGGGCTGATCAGCTATTTTGGCTGAGCACGCCAATTTCGGCGAATTACGGTTGTAATTTTGCGTATTTTATGGTACTGTGTGTGCAGGAAATGAACCCGGAAAGGCGGGATAGAATATGAAACGCCTGCTGATAGCTTTCATCTGCTGTTTGCTGCTGTGTACGGCTGCGTTTGCGGCAGACCCGGTCATCACCAGCCTGAAAACGGACTGCGTTGTGACCGCCGGCGGCGAGGCCGAGCTCACGCAGACCATCAGCCTGACGATCGACACGCCGGTGAACGAGCTGCAATTCCCCCTTGGCCCGGATGCGCGCGGCGCGTCCGTGGTGGGATATAAGACCAGCAAGTCCACGGTGGACGGAATAACGGTGCTGACGCTCAAATCGGACGCCGGAATTTCCGGCAGCCGGTCGTTTACCGTGCACTATACGCTCTCAGGCCTGGTGACGGCACAAGACGGCACACAGACGCTCACGCTGCCGCTGCTGTGCGGCAAGTGGCCGTGGGCCATTGAAAATTATGCTTTTACGGTGGCAATGCCCGCAGAGTGGCCTGCCGCGCCGGGCTTTGCCAGCGGCTATGAGGGCGACGTCATTGAGGACTATATGACGACGGCCGTGCAGGACAATACGCTGACCGGCAGTGTGACACAGGCACTGAAGGACCATGAGGCGCTTACCATGACGCTCGTCGCGCCGGACGGCTATTTTTCCGGCAAGCACCAGGCATGGTCAGCCGGCAACGCAACGACGATCCTGATCGTGCTGTGCGCCGTGCTGGCAGTTGTGTACTGGCTTATAAAGCTGCGCTCGGCGCGGCTGTCGCGCGCGATTCGCACGCTGCCGCCGGATTCGGCGCAGCCGGGCGATCTGCCGTATCTGCTGTGCGGCCGCAAGGCGAATTTCAACGCCATGGTGCTGCACTGGGCGGCGCTGGGTTATTTGACCATTGACGTGGCGGCGGAGGGGCATGTACTGCTGCACCGCCGCATGGCCATGGGCAATGAACGGCGCAAATATGAAGGAAAGCTCATGGACCAGCTGTTTGGCGGCAGCGATGTGTGCGACGGCGCAAGCTCGCGCTATAAGCGCACGGCGCAGGTGGCGCAGGCTGTTGTGCCGCGCTTCTGGCGGCGGCGGCTGTATCGGCGCGACAGCGGGAATCCTGCGATCATGACGGCCCTGTCGATGCTGGCGGGCGCACTGGCGGCACTGGCCTCGATGAGTCTGCTGCTGCCGGCCTCGGGTTGGCGCTGGCTGCTGCTCATTTTGTCATTTGCGGCGGGCGGCGTACTGACGCGGCTTATCCACCGGGCGTTCTCGGCGGCGTATGTGAACAGCGTGCTGGGGCTGGGGCTGGGCATTGCAGCGTTTGTTGCGCTGCTGCTTGTCGGACGGCTGAGCGGGGCGACTGTGCCGATGCTGATCGCGTTGGCACTGGCGGCCTTTACTGGCTGGCAGACGCTGCACGGCGGCAAACGCACGGACCTTGGCACGATGCTGATCTCGCAGACGATCGGCTATCAGCGCTTCCTTACGCGCATGAGCGACCATCGTGTGCGGTCGCAGCAGCAAAGCGACCCACAGTATTTTTACAATACGCTGCCCAACGCCATTGCGCTGGGCTGCGCGGGCAAGTTCGTGGAACGCTTTGGAAAAACGGAGCTGGAGCCCTGCATATGGCTGACGCATGAGAAAAAGGATCCGCGGACCGCGGCGGAGTTTTACGCGGTGCTGAAGGATACGCTGGATGCGCTGAATTTATCCATCAGGAATTGAGCAAGGGGTCCTCGGCCGAAAGGCCGGGGGCTTTTTTGCGCCCGGCGGGGCGCAAGGGGGGATGCAGGGCTTCGCCCCGGTGGCCTGTTGGTTTTGCGACCTTACAGGTCATGCGGGGATTTTGCGGGGCTTCGCCCCGGTACCCTGTGGTTTTGGGTTTTGCAACCCTTTGG
>CAKTXB010000082.1 GCA_934630555.1 uncultured Oscillospiraceae bacterium | reverse complement strand
GTTAGGCCATGCCCGCCGTAATAATGGCCATCTTATAGACCTCGTCGGCGTTGCAGCCGCGGGACAGGTCGTTGATCGGCGCGTTCAGGCCCTGCAGAATGGGGCCGTAAGCCTCAAAGCCGCCCAGACGCTGTGCGATCTTATAGCCGATGTTGCCGGCCTCGATGCACGGGAAAATAAACGTGTTGGCATAGCCCGCGACCTTGGAGCCGGGGAACTTCAGCTGGCCGACGACCGGGGAAACGGCCGCGTCAAACTGCATCTCGCCGTCAATGGCAAGCTCCGGTGCCAGCTCCTTGGCGACCTTCGTGGCCTCGGCCGACAGCGCGACCGTGCCGCCCTTGCCGCTGCCCTTCGTGGAGAAGGAGAGCATGGCGACCTTCGGGTCAATGCCAAAGAACTGTGCCGTGCGCGCGGACTCAATGGCGACCTCCGCCAGCTTCTGTGCGCCGGAGAACGTCACTTCGCCCGTAGCCTTGTCCAGCGTGTCGGGATAGTCGATGTTGATGGCGCAGTCGCCCATGCAGTACTTTTCCTGCTCCCCGTCCTTGCCCTCGCGGCAGAGGATAAAGCAGGAGGACACCAGATGCGCGCCCTTGCGCGTCTTGACCAGCTGCAAGGCCGGACGGACGGTGTCCGCCGTGGAATACGTCGCGCCGCCAAGCAGTGCGTCCGCCTTGCCCATCTTCACGAGCATCGTGCCAAAATAATTGCCCTTGGCCAGCGCCGCGCGGCAGTCCGCTTCGGACATCTTGCCCTTGCGCAGCTCCACCATCTTTGCGACCATCTCGTCCATGCCTTCGTATGTAGCCGGGTCAATAATGGTCGCCTTGCAGATGCAGAAGCCGCCCTTTTCCGCGGCTGCCTTCACCTCGGCCTCGTTGCCGATGAGGATGACGTCCATCAGATCCTCCTTCAGCAAGCGGTCAGCCGCCTCCAGAATGCGGGCGTCCGGGCCTTCGGTAAAGACAATGGTACGGCGGGTGGTTTTCAGTGCGTCGATCAGTTTGGTGAACATGATTCGTAACCTCCAAAATTTGCGTCGTTTCGCAATGCTTGTTCTTAGTATACAACGATTGCCGCGCGGACTCAACCGTTTTGATAAATTTTTTTGCCGCCCCGCGCATACGCTTATCCCGGTACAGGCGCTGATGAAAGGATGTGACGGCCATGCAGTGGCAGCTCTGCACGCTTTTGTGCGGCCTTGGTCTTTTTTTGCTGGGCATGAGCCTGCTCGGCGGCACGCTGGCTCAGCGGCGCGGCACACAGCTGGAAACGCAGCTGCGCCGTCTGACGCGCACGCGCGCGGGCAGTTGGCTGGCGGGCTTTTCCGTTACGGCGGCGGTGCATTCCTCCTCCGCCGTCACCGTACTGCTCGTGGGGCTGGTCGACGCAGGCCTGCTCCCGCTTTCGCGCGCCGCGGATGTCATCATGGGGGCCAATGCCGGCACGACCGTCACAGCGTGGCTGCTCTGTCTGCGCGGGCCGGACGGATACACCGGCCTTCTGCGCGCCGGGCTGCTGCTTCTGGGCGCGGCACTGTGGGCGCTTGGCCGAAGGCCTGCGCTGCGCAGCCTTGGGCGCTGCACGCTGGGGCTTGGCATTCTGCTGTACGGCATGGCGCAGATGTCCGCTTCTGCTGCCGCCCTGCAGGGCGGCGCTGCGGCGCAGCAGCTGCTGGCGGGGCTGTCGCATCCCCTGCGCGGCCTTGCCGCCGGCGCGCTGACGACCGCCGTCATCCAGTCCTCCACCGCCGGCGTCGGCATTTTGCAGGCGCTCTGCGCAGGCGGTCATATCCCGCTGACAGCAGTCGTGCCGATCATTCTGGGGCAAAATATCGGCACGTGCGTCACGGCATGTCTGGCCGCCGTGCGCGGCGGCGCAGGCGCACGGCAGACGGCCGCCTTCCATCTGCTGTTCAATGCGCTGGGCGCAGCCCTTCTGCTGCCGCTCTACCTGTGCGCCGCACGCGCCTTCCCGGCGCTGGATTCTCCGGCCACCGGCGTGCGCATCGCGCTGGCGCATACGCTGTTCAACGTCCTCTCCGCCGCCCTCCTCGCGCCGCTCACCCCGCTGCTGTGCAAATGGTGTACCATCCTGACCGGCGCGCCAACCGCCAAACCGCAAAAAACAGCGCGCTGACAATGGTCAGCGCGCCGCGATATTTCTTGGATCAGAGCAGCTTCAAAAGGCGCTGATACGCGTCCTCCCAGGCCTGCGTGTGATTCGGTGTCCAGCGCTCCACGGGCTCGGAGCGGCGCACGACCGCGCGCAGCTCCTCAATGTTCTGGATGTCGCCCAGCGCCATGGCCTGCGCCAGCAGGTTGCCGATGGCCGCGCCCTCCACCGGGCCGGTCACGACCGGGCGGTCGATGGAATCGGCCACGAACTGATCCAGCATCCGGTTCTGAATGCCGCCGCCAACGATGTTCAGCTGGTCAATGCGCTGGCCCTTGATCTCCTCCAGCCGCTCCAGCGCCCAGCGGTACTTCAGTGCCAGGGATTCATACACGCACCGCGCGATCTGCCCGACCGTTTCCGGCACAGGCTGCTTCGTCCGGCGGCAGAAGTCCTGGATCTTCTCCACCATCCGGCCGCCTGCAAAGAACTCGTCATAGTCCGGGTCAATGACCGAGCGCAGCGGCTCCGCCGTCCTGGCCTCTTCCACAATGTCGTTCCAGCTGTAGTTTTTCCCGGCCTTCTGCCAGTCGCGGCGGCATTCCTGAATGAGCCACAGGCCCATGATGTTCTTAAGCGGCCGGAACCCGCCCTGGATCGTGCCTTCGTTCGAGAAATTCGCCTCGCGCACGGTGTCGTTCAGCAGCGGCGCGTCCGTTTCCGTGCCAAACAGCGACCATGTGCCGCTGGAGCAGAATGCAAAGCTCCCCTCGCCCGGAATGGCCGCCACGGCGGACGCCGTGTCATGCGTGCCAACGGCGGCAAAGTGCGCCTGATTGATGCCAAGCTCCTCCGCCAGCTCCTTGCGCAAACAGCCGCGCAGCTGACCGGCGCGGTCCATGGGCGTAAAGATCTTGCGCGGCAGCCCCAGCGCGTCGATCGTTTCCCAGTCATAATCCTTCGTGGTGGGGTTATAGATCATGCCGGTCGTCACCTCTGTGTACTCCGACTTCTTTTCCCCCGTCAGCAGCCAGCCGAGCAGATCCGGCATGAACAGCAGCGTTTCGGCATTTTCCAGCGCCACATCGCCCTCGCGCTTGCGGCGATAGAGCTGATAGATGGTGTTGAAGTTCTGGTTCGCAATGCCCGTGCGGGCAAACAGCGTCTGAAAATCCACGACCTTCCACGTCTGCTCATAGTCCTCGTTCACGGCATAGCGGTACGCGCGCGGGTTCGACAGCAGCTGGTCGTTGCGGTCCAGCAGACCGTAGTCCACGCCCCACGTGTCAATGCCCACGCAGTCGAGCTGTCCAACATCCGCCTGCTTAAATGCCAGCAGCCCCAGCTTCAGCTGGTTGTAGAGATACGGCAGATCCCAATAGAACACGCCGTTCATCTCCACATAGTTGTTCTCAAAGCGGTGCAGCTCGCGCATGGTGATCTTTTCACCATCAAACTGCCCCAGGATCGCGCGGCCGTTGCTCGCGCCCAGATCGAATGCCAGTAAATTGCGCATGGTGGTCCTCCTCAAGCTCTCTTTTATTATTTATAGTGGTTACGCAAACGTAATATGCCCAGACTCCAGAATGTCGGCAATGCGGCGGCAGGCGTGTCCGTCGCCATAGGGATTGCTGGCGTGCGCCATGGCGGCATAGGCCGCGTCGTCCTCCAGCAGCTGCTTAAAGTTGCGGTAGATCACGTCCTCATCCGTGCCAACGAGCCGCAGCGTGCCGGCGTCAATGCCCTCCGGCCGCTCCGTCGTGTCGCGCATCACGAGCACCGGCTTGCCAAGCGACGGCGCTTCCTCCTGAATGCCGCCGCTGTCGGTCAAAATGAGATAGCTGCGCGCCAGCAGGTTGTGGAAGTCCAGCACCTCCATCGGCTCAATGATGTGGATGCGGTCGCAGCCGCCCAGCTCCTCCGCCGCCGCCTGCCGCACCACGGGGTTCATGTGAATGGGATAGATCGCCTTCACGTCCGGGTGCTCGTCCATAATGCGGCGGATGGCGCGGAACATATGGTGCATGGGCTGCCCCAGATTTTCGCGCCGGTGCGCCGTAATGACAATGAGCCGGCTATCGGCCGCCCAAGTGAGCTCCGGGTGCGTATAGTCGTCGCGCACCGTGGTTTTCAGCGCGTCAATGGCCGTGTTGCCCGTCACAAAGATCGTGTCCGCGTTCTTGCCCTCCCGCAGCAGATTCTGCCGGGAGCGCTCGGTCGGCGCAAAGTTATACTGCGCAAGAATGCTCACCGCCTGCCGGTTGAATTCCTCCGGATACGGCGCGTAGATATTATAGGTCCGCAGCCCCGCCTCCACATGGCCCACGGGGATCTGCAAGTAGAAGCACGCCAGCGCCGTAACGAACGTCGTGGACGTGTCGCCGTGCACCAGCACAACGTCTGGCTTCACTTCCTCCAGCACGCTCCTGATGCGGTTTAAAATATTCGTGGTGATGTCGAACAGCGTCTGCTTGTCCTTCATGATGGACAGGTCATGATCCGGCGTCACGCCGAACGCGTCCAGCACCTGATCGAGCATCTGCCGGTGCTGCCCGGTGACGCACACCACGGTGTTCAGCCCCTTACGGGTCTTCAGTTCCTTCACCAGCGGGCACATTTTAATAGCCTCCGGCCGCGTGCCGAAGACGAGCATAACCGTTTTCATAGCTCCGCCTCCTTACAGCCGGTACGTACCCGGCAGCGTGCACACCTGCCGCGTATCCAGCACGAGCTTGCCTGCCAGCTTTTCCATGTGCTGCTTTATTTCATCATGCCCCACCATGATGACTACCAGATCCACGTCCTGCAAAAACGCATCCAGATCATGATACTGCTTCTCCGCCAGATCGCGCGCGACCATCGGGTCATACACCTTCAGCGGCGCCGCCAAATGGCGCTTCTGGCACTCCAGCAGCTGCAGCGTCGGCGATTCACGGCAGTCGTCCACATTTTCCTTGTACGTCAGGCCATACAGCCCCACGCGCCCCGGGTCCGTCATGCCATGCGCATCCATAATATCGCGAATGCGCCCCAGCACGAACTCCGGCATGGAGTCGTTCACGCGCATGGCCTCCGCCGTAACGCGCGCCAGCGCCGGATAATCGCCCACCAGAAACCATGGGTCCACCGAAATGCAGTGTCCGCCCACGCCCGGGCCGGGCTGCAAAATATGCACACGCGGGTGCATATTGCAGATGCGGATGATCTCGCGCACATCCATACCGTCATGCCGGCAGATCTTGGCCAGCTCATTGGCAAACGCGATGTTCACGGCGCGGAACGTATTCTCCACGACCTTCGTCATCTCCGCCGTGCGGATGTCCGTCACCACGATCTGCCCCTGGCAGAACGAGGCGTACAGCCCTTTGATCTTTTCGCCCACCGCCGCGTCGTCCGCGCCGATGGTACGGTTGTTGTGCAGCAGCTCATACACCATATTGCCCGGGATGATGCGCTCCGGCGCGTGGACGAGCGACACGTGCTTTCCGCTTTTTTCGATCAGCGGCCGCACGTATTTGTCGATCGTGCCGGGCGACACCGTCGACTCCACCACCAGCGCCGCGCCCTCCGGGCACACGCCCAGCACCGCCTCCACGGCAGCGCACACATAGCCCGCGTCCACCTTCTTGCTGAATGGATCATACGGCGTAGGCACCGACACGATATACGTGTCCGTCACCTGATACTGCGTTGTAAAATGCACGCCCGCGTCCAGCGCAGCCGCAAACAGCGCGTCCAGACCCTTTTCCTGAAACGTCGTTTTCCCGGCGTTCAGCGTGGCGACCAGCTCCGCGTTATAATCTGTGCCCACGACCTCGACGCCGTGCGACGCCAGCATCAGCGCCGTCGGCAGCCCAATATAGCCGAGCCCAATGACATTGACCATGATGTTCTCCTCTTTTTTGCCTGCGCACAGCACAGGCAATTATATATGGTATTAGTATATCGCCAAATCCGTCATCTTTCAACTCATTTATACTCCGCGCCGGAGAAATTGCAGGAAAAAAGTGAAAAACTGACTTGCCGCGCCCTGTCTGCTGTGCTATAATGACTGCAAAGTGCTGCTGTTTGCGGTCTTTGCCGGTTTTGTTGGAACGTCCGGCTGCTTTTTTTGCAGCCCGCCCCGGCCTGTGCTGCAAACGGCAGTGATGTTTTAAAGAGGAGAGAAAAGAATATGACTGGAGATTCTGTACAGATCCTGATCGCCATGGTCTGCTACATGGTCGTCGTGATCGGCATCGGCGTCGCGTTTGCAAAGCGCGCCAACCAGAGCTCGGAAAACTACTTCATCGGCGGCCGCACGCTCGGCCCGTGGGTCGCAGCCATGAGTGCTGAGGCCTCCGACATGAGCGGCTGGCTGCTCATGGGCCTGCCGGGCGTTGCCTACTGGTGCGGCATCAGCGGCGCGGTGTGGACGGCCATCGGTCTGGCCGTTGGCACCTACCTCAACTGGCTCATCGTCGCAAAGCCTCTGCGCCGCTACTCGCTTGCAGCAGGCAATGCCATCACTGTGCCGGACTTTTTGTCCAACCGCTTCCACGAAAAGAAAAAGGTCATCATGGCCATCGCGTCGGTGTTCATTCTGGTATTTTTCGCCGTATATGCCGGCAGCTGCTTTGTCACCTGCGGCAAGCTGTTCTCCAAGCTGTTTGGCCAGAACTACCAGCTCATGATGGTCGTCGGCGCGCTGTTCGTGCTGCTGTACACGTTCCTCGGCGGCTTCCTCGCCGAGTCTGCGTCCGATTTCATGCAGGCCGTTGTGATGATCATTGCGCTCGTGCTTGTACTCACGCTGGGCGTTTCCGCCGCGGGCGGCTTCCATGCCGTCCTTGAAAATGCGCGCCAGATCCCCGGCTTCTTTGACTTCTTCTTCACCGCCACGCCGCAGGTAGATGCAAACGGCGTACAGCAGCTCACAGCTGCCGGCCAGCCGCTCTTCGGGGATGCGCAGCCCTACCCCCTGCTCACCATTCTCTCAGAGCTTGCCTGGGGCCTTGGCTACTTCGGTATGCCGCAGGTCCTCCTGCGCTTCATCGCCATCCGCCGCACGCGGGAGCTGACGCAGTCGCGCCGTATCGCCACGGTCTGGGTCGTCATCTCGCTCACAGCTGCCGTGCTCATCGGCACCATGGGCCGCGTGCTCCTGCCCACAGCGCTCAACACCGCCTCGCAGGCGGAAAACGTGTTCGTTGTTCTGTCGCAGCTGCTCCTGCATCCGCTGTTCGCGGGCCTCGTCATGGCCGGCATTCTGGCTGCCACCATCAGCTCGTCCGACTCCTATCTGCTCATCGCGGCCAGCGCCTTCTCCAAAAACCTCTATCAGGGCATTTTCAAAAAGGATGCCTCCGATAAAAAGGTCATGACCGTTTCGCGCATCGCGCTGCTGGCCGTGGCTGCCATCGGTATGGTCATCGCGCTGGATGAAAACAGCATCATCTTTACGCTCGTGTCGTTTGCGTGGGCCGGCTTTGGCGCCACGTTCGGCCCGCTGGTGCTCTTCTCCCTGTTCTGGAAGCGCACCACCCGCGCCGGTGCCATCGCCGGTATGATCGGCGGCGGCGGCATGGTGTTCTTCTGGAAGCTCGTGCTCAAGCCGCTCGGCGGCCTGTGGGGCATTTACGAGCTGCTGCCCGCCTTCCTGTTCTCCTGCCTGCTCATCGTCGTGGTGTCGCTCCTGACCCCCGCCCCCAGTCAGGAAATTCAGGATGAATTTGAAAAAGCCAAAACCATCGACTGATCGATCAAAGCCCCCGGCGCATCCGTTCAGCTGCGCCGGGGGCCTGTTTCATAACAAAAAAGCCTCGCAGAGTTCGCGCCCGCAGGCGCGAAAAAAGTCCGGATCATTTTCGGCGGCGGCGTGTACGTCG
>CAKTXB010000081.1 GCA_934630555.1 uncultured Oscillospiraceae bacterium | reverse complement strand
GCCTACTTCCTCGCCTGCATCTATGCCTACATCGGCAAGAAGGTGACGAATGTCGGCGAACTGCAGGACGCACTGGCTGATGTGAAGGCCATGATGCTCCGCGAGCCGCGCACGAATTCCATCTTCCAGTCCGGCGTTGGCACGGCCATCGCTGCGGAAATGATCGAGGCGTGCAAGTACGTTAAGACCGATGCGCCCTATGCGGGCACGAACTACCACGGCCATTTCACCGACGCAGAAGTGCGTGAGCTGGGCGTTCCGCTCGTCACCGGTGACATTCCCGGCTTTGTCGTCATGATCGGGCCCGCACCCTCCACCGAAGAAGCCGTTGAAACCATCAAGGGCTATCAGTCGCGCGGCATTTTCGTTTTCCTCATCGGCGGCATCATTGAGCAGGCTGTGGAGGCCGGTGTTTCCATGGGCTTCCCAGTCCGTGTTGTGCCGGTCGGCGAAGAAATCTGGTCCGTCGGCCACGTCATCTCCCTCGTTGTGCGCGCTGCTATGATCTTCGGCGCCATCCAGCCCGGCGATGTGGAAGGCTTCCACAAGTACACCTTTGAGCGCATCAATGCGTTTGTCAATGCCTACAAGCCTGTCAACGACATCACGGTCGCCTGCGGCGCCGGTGCTATCAAGCTCGGTTTCCCGGTCATCACCAACGACCACGACGATATGTGGGCCGTTCCGAAGTCGCTCATCATCTATGACGACACGAAGGACTGGATCGACACCTCCATCGAGGCGCGCAGCATCAAGCTCAAGATCACGAAGATCGACATTCCCGTATCCTTCTCCTCTGCTTTCGAGGGCGAGATCATCCGCAAGGGCGATATGCAGATCGAGATCGACGGTTCGCGCAAGGACTGCTTCGAGCTTGTGCTCACCAAGGACGCCTCTGAAGTCGAGGACCACAAGATCGAAGTCGTTGGCCCGGAGATGGATGAATTTGAGGTCGGCAGCAAGATCTCCCTCAGCTACACCGTGGAGGTCGCCGGCAAGGCGATGCAGCCCGACTTTGAGCCGGTCTTTGAACGTAAGATCCACTCCTTCCTCAACTGTGTGGAAGGCCTGATGCACACCGGCCAGCGCGACATGATCCGCGTGCGTGTCAGCAAGGCGGACTTTGACGCCGGCTTCCGTTTCCGCCACATTGGCGAAGTGCTCTACGCCAAGATCAAGTCTGAGTTCGACACGGTCGTTGACAAATGCCAGGTGCGCATTGTCGTCGGCGATGAAGCCAACGCCACGCTGCGTAAGCAGGCCAACGAAGTGTTTGACAAGCGCGACGAGCGTCTGAAGTCCATGACCGACGAGTCCGTGCCCGTGTTCTACTCCTGCATCATGTGCCAGGCGTTCTCCCCGAGCCACGTCTGCATCGTCACGCCGGAGCGTCTTGGCCTCTGCGGCGCTGTGTCCTGGCTCGATGCCAAGGCCACGAATGAGCTCGACCCGCAGGGTCCCTGCCAGGTCGTCACCAAGGAGCGCTGCCTTGACGAGCGCGTCGGCCGCTATGAAGACGTGGACGAGGCTGTTGCCGAGTACTCGCACGGCGCGCTGGAGCATGTCACCCTTTACTCTCTGCTGGAAGACCCGATGACCTCCTGCGGCTGCTTCGAGTGCATCTGCGGTATTGAACCGTGCTCCATGGGCGTCGTCATCACCTGCCGTGAATTTGCCGGCATGACCCCGCTTGGCATGACGTTCTCCGAAATGGCCTCTATGACGGGCGGCGGCGTGCAGACTCCGGGCTTTATGGGTCATGGCAAGCACTACATTGCTTCTCATAAGTTCCTCAAGGCCGAAGGCGGCGTGGCCCGTCTGGTTTGGCTGCCGAAGGAGCTGAAGGATCAGATCCGCGACAAGCTGAACGAAACGGCCAAGGATCTCTATGGCATTGAGAATTTCGCCGACATGGTCGCCGACGAAACGAACTGCCCGAACGGTGATCCCGAAGAGCTGCTGGCTTACCTCTCCGAGGTCGGTCACCCTGTGCTCGGCATGGAACCGTTTGATATGTAATATCGCAAGCGCAGAAAAAGCAGCGTGGCCTTTTGGCCACGCTGCTGAGCGTTTCAAAAAGTATTTTTGAAACGCTCTCAAACGCGAACCGCTTTGCTGGATTCGCGTTTGAAAAGGCTTGCGCCATGATGCGCGCATATTTTGTGCGCTTACAGCGCACAAATTCCACGCTTGCATGACGTAGAGTATGTTCGGCGACGTACACGCCGCCGCCGAACATGATTAGAACTTTTTTCGCGCCTGCGGGCGCGAACTCTGCGAGTCTTTTTTGACAGACTGAAAAGCAGCGTGGCCTTTTGGCCACGCTGCTTTTTACTGCTATTTTGGGCACACTTGGGTGCTGCGCGCCGCTTCATTGCGCTGGGATCACAGCTCTCACACGATCTGGGTCCTTTCTTTAAGCATCCAGCGGCGGCAGCTGCCAGCCGGCCAGCAGCAGGCCGCTGCCGCACGTAATACGTGCTGCGGACGCCACAAAATGATTGCTGACGCCGATGGGGAACGCGCACGAAATTTCCGCATGTGTCAGCGGGTATTGCAGGCCCTCCAGCGTGACGTCCGTAACTTTATCCGTCATGGCAAACAGCGACACCAATCCCCAATCTACCTGCCGCGGCAGTGTCAGTGTTTCATTTTGCAGCACCGTGTAGACAAAATCCCGGTCATACAGATACGCCCGCGCGCCGTGCTGCTTTAAAAACGCCAGCAACTGCAAATTGGCCAGCGTATGATCCAGCCGCACGCCGCCCGTGCCGCCATAAATGTGAAATTCCGTACACCCACGCGCCAGCCCCTCGCGCGCGGCAAGGCCCGTGTCCGTATCATCCTTTTCTACCGGTGCGGTGATGCAGCCGCCGCGCTGCGGCTTTTCCATCGAATCAAAATCCCCTATCACCAGTTCCGGCTCCAAACCGGCCTTGCGGCAGTTCAGAAGCCCCGCGTCTGCGGCAATGGTCACATCGCCCGTTCGCGGCACCTCCCGCAGGCCGTAAAACGTTCCGGCCGAAAAAATAAAGCAGCGTTTCATGCGGTTCTCCCCTCCACGGCTCAAGTGTTCTTTATTTTACCCTACAAAACGGCACATTGCAACAAATGCTTGACTTTTTCTCCCAATATGCTATACTAAGTACAACAATTCCAAGGGGTGCTGGCCCGTTGATCGGCCGGCTGAGATGGACGTTCGTCCGAACCCTGATACCTGATCCGGATAATGCCGGCGTAGGAATGCGAGTATAATCCCTTACCGCATTGCGAGGCTGCAATGCGGCTTTTGTTTTCCCACGCACCCGTTTCCCGGCAGGGGAGTTGATTTTTCAGAAAAGAGGAAAAAACGTGAAAAACAACAACCTTCATGCCCTGTGCGAAGGCGCTGTTATGGTCGCACTGGCCACGGCGCTGAGCTATGTCAAGCTCATGGAGCTGCCGCAGGGCGGCAGCGTGTGTATCGGTATGCTCCCGCTGTTCATCTTCTGCTACCGCTGGGGCTGGAAGCCGAGCTTCCTTGCCTGCTTTGCCTACGGTCTGCTGCAGCTCATCTTTGACGGCGCGTATGCCTGGGGACCGACGTCCATGATTTTGGACTACCTGCTGGCATTTTCCGTTCTCTTCGTCGGTACGTTCTTCCGCAAGATGAAGGGCGGTCTTTACATCGGCGCGGTCGTGGCGTGCGCGGCGCGCTTCCTCGTGCACTTCATCAGCGGCGTCACCGTGTACCGCATCTACGCCCCCACGGAGCTGTTCAACACTACCTTTACGAACCCGTGGCTCTACTCGCTCGTGTATAACGGCAGCTATATGCTCATTGATCTTGTGCTCTGCCTGGTCATTCTGGCGCTGCTGCAAAAGCCGATGAAGAAATTCCTCGTTGCTGCTGACGCGCAGTAACATGCTCTGTTTATCCGGATACTGTCCGCAGTATCCCTCTCCCCTCTCCCCGGACGGGCCGTCTGCAAAGGCGGCCCGTCCTTTTTTTGCGTCTATGCACCATTCAGGCAATCCGCGCATATCCTGAAACGAGCATTTTGAAAGGAGGCGACGCCTATCCCGCAGGGTACGATCGTTGCGCGTGTTTACACCTCCAGCGCGCGTATTCCGCTGCGCGACGCAGCCGTTGCGTTTTACAAAGCCGCCCCGGACGGCACGCAGGAGCTGTTGGGGCTGCGCATGACAAACTACGATGGTCTGACCGATCCGCTCCCCATTGACACACCCGCGCTGGATTCCGCCAACATTTCCTCTGCCGGCAAACAGCCCTATACCGTCGTCAGCGTGCTGGCGGACATTGTGGACTACGACCGTGTGCTTGTACGCGGCGCGCAGATCTTTACAGGCATCCAAACTGTGCAGGAGCTGCAGCTCATCCCCACCGCCGGCCTGCCGGAGGTCTACGACCGCACAGAAGTCTTTGACACCCCGGCCCAGACACTGTAAGGAGGCCATCATGGTTTTTGTTCCGCCCTACATTCCCGAGACCATCACCGTTCACCTCGGCCTGCCGGACGCTGACGCGGCAAACGTCACCGTGCCGTTTGCCGATTATATCAAAAATGTTGTGTCCAGCGAAATTTTTCCCACATGGGATATTGCCGCGCTGCGGGCCAACACATTTGCCATTGTGTCCTATGCGCTCAACCGGGTCTACACCGAGTACTATCGCAGCCGCGGCTACGACTTTGACATCACCAATACCACGGCCTATGACCAGAAGTACATAAACGGCCGCAGTATTTATGAAAACATTTCTGAGCTGGTAGATGAACTGTTCGACGACTATATTCGCCGGCAGGGCTTTTTGGAGCCGCTTGCGGCCAAGTTCTGCAACGGCACGACCTCCACATGTGACGGCCTGAGTCAATGGGGCTCACAGGAGCAGGCACAGGCGGGGCTGGACAGCGTGGAGATCCTGCGCTCATACTATGGCGACGATATTGAACTGGTCGTCAACGCGCCTGTCCGCTCCGGCGCAGAGTCCTATCCTGGCACGCCGCTGCGCCGCAGCTCGATTGGGCCGTATGTCGGCTTTTTGCAGGTCGCGCTCAACCGTATCTCGCAGAACTACCCGGCCATTCCTAAAATTCCCGTCAGCAATCTGTTCGGCGAGGCCATGGAAAACGCGGTACGTGCGTTTCAGTCCATCTTTTCGCTGACAGTCGATGGCATTGTCGGCCGGGCTACGTGGTATCAGATCGTCCGTATCTATGTTGCCATCCGGGATCTGGCCGAATTGCAGTCTGCGGGTCAGAACTACACGGTCGCGGACTTTCAGTTCCCCGGGGAACTGCAGCGCGGTGACAGCGGTAGCGGTGTGCTCGTGCTGCAGTATCTGCTGCGCGTCATTGGCCAGTTCATTCCGCAGCTGCCCGTCATCGCGCAGACAGGCATATATGATGCTGAAACAGAACAGGCCGTCGCCGCGTTTCAAACGTATCTTGACGAGGCGGTTACCGGCGTTGTCACCTCTGAAACGTGGGATGCTCTCTACCGGCAGTATGCCTCCATTGAGTCCGTCATTTTTTCCAGCGACGCGCTGTTCCCCTATGATGGGGTAAATCCCGCCAGCTATGCGGAAACCACGCGTTTTGTGCAGTTTCCCGGCCAGCCGCTGGAGTCTGGTGCGCAGGATCAGGAGGTGTCTGTATGAACGAAGCCGCCCGCTTTATTGGCGCCCCCATTCTCAGCCTGCAAACCATGCTGATGCTCATTGCCCGCGCTGAAGCTGGTGTTCCATCTGTCACGCCGGATGGCATCTACGGCGCGGCGACCGTGCAAAGCGTATCTGCCTTTCAGCGCGCGCATGGCCTTCCCGTCACCGGGCAAACCGACCACACCACATGGCTGCACATCGTAAACGCCTATCACAATGCCCAACCGTCCTACGCCCCTGCCACACCGCTGCACATCGTCTGGCAGCCGGAACAGGTCATCCGCCCCGGGGAGTCAAATACGCACCTATATCCCATTCAGTCCATGCTGGTGGCCATCGGTGGTTTTTTCCCGGCTGCGCCGCAGCTGGCTGTCACCGGCGTACATGACGCTGCCTCCGTTGCCGCCATACGCTGGCTGCAGGAAAAATCTGCGCTGCCTGTTACCGGTACGATCTGTCAGCTGGACTGGACATACCTCTCGGCCCTCTACCGCCTTGTGGCCGGCGACGGCACAAGGCCATTGTGAAAGCGCGCCATTTCTGGTATACTAACTGCAAACACAAATGAAGGAGCAGCCTCTATGAACATTCTCATCTGCAATGTCGGCAGTACCTCGCTCAAATATCAGCTTTTTGACCTTTCACGCGGCGAGCGCGTGCTGGCCTCCGGCGGCGCGGAGCGCGTCGGTCAGGATGTCAGCCGGTTCTATGCCAAAAACCATACGACCGGCGAAGATCTTTCCGAGTCAGCCGCCTTCCCCACGCACCGGGAGGCTATTGAACGGATGCTGGCACAGCTGCTGAATGGTGTGCTCGGCTCGCTCTCGGAGCTTTCCTGTGTCGGCTTTAAGGTCGTCCACGCCCGTGGCATTTCCGGTGTGCAGTACCTCACGGAGGATGTGCTGGAAAAAATGGCGGCTTTCAATTCCGTCGCCCCGGCACATAATCCGCCCTATCTGGCGGCCATCCGGCAGTTCCGCGCACTTCTGCCTGATACACCGCTCATTGGTGCGTTTGAAACGGCATTCCATCAGACCATGCCGCCGGAGGCCAGTCTTTATTCCATTCCCATCGAGGTTTCCCGCAAATATGACATCCACCGCTACGGGTTCCACGGTGCGTCGCACGAATATATGTCCACGTGGACAGCCGACGCGCTGGACCGCACCGACCTGCGGCTGGTAAGCTGTCATCTGGGTGGAAGCGGCAGCCTCTGCGCCGTCAAAAACGGGCAGAGCATCGACACGTCCATGGGCATTTCGCTGCAGTGCGGTGTTATGCACAACAACCGCTGCGGCGACATTGACCCCTATATTATTTTCTACCTTGCCGAGGCGTGCGGCATGACGCTGTCCGAAATTAAAACCATGCTCCAGACTCAGAGCGGATTTCTTGGCATGAGCGGCGTATCTGGTGATCTGCGCGACGTGGAAGCGGCCGCTGAGGCCGGCAATGACGATGCGCTGAATGCTGTTTTGCACTACGCCTACACCATCAAAAAGTACATCGGCTCCTACGCGGCCGCTATGGGCGGTCTGGACGCCATCGTCTTTGGCGGCGGTATTGGCCGCGGCAGCCCTACGGTCCGCGCGCTGGCACTGTCCGGGCTGGAATTCCTGGGCGTGCGCATTGACGGGGAAAAGAACCGCCACGCCGTTACCGGCAGTGATATTTCTATGGAGGACGCACCGGTACGTGTCGTTGTGCTCGACACAAATGAAGAACTCGTCGTGGCCCGCAAAGCCCGTGCTCTGCTGGAGCGCACTTGACAAGTGAATTTCAGACTCGTATAATGGCGGTAAATAGATAGATACCATGGGGGTGAGAAACACGGATCAGGAACTCTTGAATGCGATCGGTGCAATGCTGCAGCCGATTCATACGCGCTTGAACACCATTGATTCAAGGCTCGATACGATCGACAATCGACTCGATGCCATGGATGCGCGTTTCGATGCTATAGACGACCGGCTCGATGTTATGGATGCGCGTTTCGATGCTATGGATAACCGGCTCGATACTATGGATGCGCGTTTCGATGCTATGGATAACCGGCTCGATGCTATGGATGCGCGTTTCGATGCTATGGATAACCGGCTCGATACAATGGATGCCCGATTCAACGCGATCGATGCGCAGCTTGTCGAAATCAAAGAATCGCAGAATTTGATGAAAGAAGAAATCGGCACGATCTTGGAGTGGGCCGACGAAGTGCACACCGCTCGTGACCTCCCGCTTCCGAAAATCCTATAAAGTCAAAACCTCCGGCTAAGCCGGAGGCTTGAATAAGCCCTAGAAGGGCTTTATACAGACGCAGCCCCTGAAG
>CAKTXB010000080.1 GCA_934630555.1 uncultured Oscillospiraceae bacterium | reverse complement strand
CAGCGCGGCTTTGTAGACCGTTCCGGTCTCACTGAGCAGCAGCGCGCCGTCAGCGCCGAGCGACACCAGCACATTGCGCGCGCCGCGTGTTTGGGCTTGTCTGGCAAGCGCGATGATCTGCGCCGGCGTTTCGGCGGGGGCGTCAAACAGCTCGCTGAGCTCATCGCCGTTGGGCTTGATGAGCAGCGGCCGGAAGGACAGCGCTTCGCGCAGGGCCGGGCCGCTGGTATCGACGATGGCGGATACGCCGGCCTGCTTTGCCGCGGCGAGGATGGCAGAGAAGGCGCCATCCGGACACGCCTGCAAGTTGCCGCTCACAACGAGCTGGTCATCCGGATGCAGCGTGCGGAGAAAGGCACAGAGCTCTGAAACGGCTGCTTCATCCAGCGCGGGGCCGGAGGCATTGAAGGCGGTTTCGGGGTCGGTGTTGATTTTGGTGTTGATGCGCGTCTGGCCATTTGTCAGCCAAAACCAGCGGCAGGCGCAGCCGGTTTCGGCCATGAGCGTTTCGAGCAGCGTGCCGGTCGCACCGGCAAGGTAGCCGAGCACGCAGGAGGGCTTGCCGAGCGTTTGCAGCATCAGCGAAACATTGATGCCTTTGCCACCCGGGGCAAGCAGCTCGTGCGCGGAGCGGTTGATGCCGCCCACGGCCATGGGAGCGCGCAGGTTCATGTAATAGTCAATATTGGGGTTTGTCGTTACTGTATAAATCATGTCAGACCTCCAGCGGCGGACTTTTTGCAGAAAACTGCTGTTTTTCACAGAGTATACGCAGAATACAGCAAAAAGTCAACCGCAAAATAGATTTGTAATTGTCGTTATAACAGATTCATCCGCCCGGCGGAAAGGCCGCCGGGCACGCGGAAAGGCGGTTTTTTCATGCAATTCGATCCCGGTATTTTTAAATTTCAAAAGCCTGCGCTCTCGCCGCAGGACTGCGCGGCGTTTCATGATGCGTCCATGCGGCTGCGCAGCGATATTCTGGAGCTGATCGCGACGGCGGGCTCCGGGCATCTGGGCGGCTCGTATTCGACCATTGACGCGCTGCTGATGGCCTATCTTGGCGGCAGCATGAGCGCAGAGAATGCGGACGACCCGGCGCGCGACCGTGTGGTGGTGAGCCACGGACATATCTCACCGGCAGTTTACACGATCCTGGCGGCAATGGGATATATTCCGCGGGAAGCTCTGTTCCGGGAGTATCGCCGGATCCCGGGACGGTATGAGGGGCACCCGTCCATGGCCGCGCGCGGCGTGGACTGGGGCAGCGGCAGTCTGGGGCAGGGCTTGTCCGTTGGCTGCGGCATGGCACTGGCTGCGCGGGTGCAGGGCTATGACAGCCACACGTTTGTGTTTATGGGCGATGGTGAAAACGACAAGGGCCAGATCACGGAGGCCATGGCGCTGGCGGCAAAGTACAAGCTCGGCACGCTGACGGCATTTGTAGACTGGAACGGACTGCAGTGCAGCGGCGATGTGGAGGAGGTGCTGCCGCTGCATCTGCCGGAGCGCTATGCGGCCTATGGCTGGCGGGTCCTCTGCATTGACGGACATGACCCAATGGCGCTGTATGACGCGTTCCGGACGGCGTATGCGTCGAAGGATGTGCCGTGCGTCATTTTGGGGCGGACGGTCATGGGCAAGGGGCTGCCGTTTATTGAGAACAACGAGAAGTATCATGGCAGTTTCCTGAATGCGGAGCAGCTGGAAAAGGCGCGCACGCTGCTGGCACCGTATCGCGATCTGCCGTTTACGGCGCCGGAAAAACCGGCGCTGCATACCAAGGCTGCGGCATGGCCGGAGGCGGCGGGCGGCATCACGTATACCGCGCCGGTGGCCTGCCGCAAGGCAGCGGGCGAGGCGCTGCGCGACTATGCCGCGCAGCTGCCGCAGGCACAGCGGCCGGTGGCAGTGGATTGCGATGTGGCTCCCTCGACCGGGCTGGCGGCGTTTATGAAGGAAAATCCAGCGCGCAGTGTGCAGTGCGGCATTGCGGAGCAGAACGCCGTGTGTGTGGCGGGCGGTATGGCGGCCAGCGGGGTGAACGCAGTGTTTTCAACGTTCGCGTCGTTTGCGTTGGGCGAGCCGTATGGGCAGATCCGGTCGTGTACGATGAATCATGCACCGCTGAAAATTCTGACGACGCACTGCGGACTGGATGTTGGGCCAGACGGCAAAACGCACCAGTGCATCGACTACATTGGGTTGGCGGCAAATTTGTATGATCTCCAGCTCATTTTGCCGGCGGACGGCAACCAGACAGACCGCGCGGTGCGGTATTTGGCGGCATCAACGAAGGCGGGCTGCGTGGCGGTTGGCCGGTCGGAGCTGCCGATCGTGAAAACGGCAGACGGCATGCCGCTGTTTGGCATGGACTACACGTTTACATACGGCAGGGCCGACTGGGTGCGCGCGGGCGCAGATGCAACCATCATCAGCTATGGCACGCTGCTGCACACGGCGCTGGCGGCGGCGGCGCAGCTGGAGGCGAAAGACATTCACTGCGGCGTTTTGAATATCTCCTGCCCGCTGGCACTGGATGAAGATGCGCTGCGGCAGGCGGCGAACGGACCGATGTTTGTGGTAGAGGACCACAACGTGCGCACGGGCCTTGGCGCGCAGATCGCACTGTTTTTGGCACAGAACGGCATAACCGCGCCGCTGCGCTGCTATGGTCTGGAGCGCTACGGCGGGTCGGCAAAAGCGGCGGAGCTGTATCAGCTGTATGGACTGGACGCGGCGGCGATCGCCGGTCATGTTCTGGCATTTTTTCAGAAGGGAGCATAAAGTATGAGCTTATTGGGAATCGACCTTGGCACGAACAGCTGTAAGGCAGTCGTATTTTCTGTCAGCGGCACGCCGTTGGCGACGGCCTCGCACGGCTACAAGACCTACAGCCCGCAGCCGGGGTATGTGGAAATTGACGCGAATCTGTTTTGGGAGGCTGTGGTACATACGGTACGTGCAGTGTCGGCCAAAACGCAGGGCGACCCCGTGACGGCGCTGGCCTTCAGCACGCAGGGCGAAACGATGATCGCGGTGGACAAGGATGGACTGCCCATCCGGCCCACATTTATGAACGCGGACAATCGCGGCACGGCGGAGATCCAGGAGCTGTGCGGAAAAATCAGCAAGGAGGACCTGTATCAGATCACGGGTGAGCCGGCGCATACGATGTATGGCGTATCGGAGCTGATGTGGTTCAAAAAGCATGAGCCGGAGCTGTATACAAAAGCGGCAAAGCTTGTGAGCTGCGAGGATTTTCTGATGATGCGGCTTGGGTTTGAACCGCTGTGCAACTATTCCAGCTGCTGCCGGACATTTATGCTGGACATCCGGCGGCGCGACTGGTCGGATGAGATCCTGACGGCCAGCGGCATCAGCCGCGAAAAGCTGGGCACGCCTGTGCCGTCGGGCACGCTGGTGGGGCGGCTGGACCGGGCGACGGCGGAGCTGCTGGGCTTGCAGGAAGGGGTGGCCGTTGTAACGGGCGGACACGATTGCCCGTGCTCGGCGTTTGGCTCGGGCGCGCTGGCGGAGGACACCGCAGCGGATCAGGCGGGCAGCTATGAGGGCATTACCATCCCGGTGGTGACGCCGAACACGAGCCGGGAGGCGCTGGCAGTGAGCCTGAATACGTACTGCCATGTGCTGAAGGACCGCTATTTGTCGCTGGCGCTGTTTCCGGCGGGGTTTGCAACGTCGTGGTATTTGTCGGAGTTTGCGGCGGCGGACTATGCGGCGGCGCAGGAAGCGGGTATTTCGGTGTATGATTATCTGACCATGCAGGTAGCGGCGCTGGGCAGCAAGCCGACGGATGTGTTCTTTATGCCGCACTTTGTGGGCGCGTGCAATCCCTATAATGATGTGCGCTCGACGGGTACGATCATTGGCATTACGCCGCACACAACACGGCATAAGCTCTATAAGGCTATTTATGAGGGCATTGCGTGTGAGTTTAAGACGGTGACATCGGTGCTGGACAAGCACGCCGGGCATTTTTCGCAGGTGCGTATTAACGGCGGCGGCGGCAAGGCGCATTTCTCGCTGGAGCTGCGCGCGGCGCTGGCAGGCAAGACGATGCTGCAGCTGCAGTGTGACGAGGCGGGCTGCCTTGGCGCGGCGATGCTGGCGGGTCTGGCTTCCGGCGTATATGCCAGTGAGGCGGACGCGGCGAAGCAGGCGGTGCATATCATAGACCGTGTGGAACCGAATACAGAGCTGGCCGCAAGCTATGCGGAATTTTATAAGGCTTACAGCAGCATCTATCCGGCGCTGGAACCACTGCGCGTGTATAACGCGCGCTAAAGCTCCCTGTAGATGCGAAAACCCCACGGAATGCTGCGGCTTGCAGCGTTCCGTGGGGGATTTTTATGCGGAAGAGCCTCCTTGTCAGCTGATGCTGCCATTTAATATAGGACGCAGGCGGTGTAGGTGATGGTGTTGGGGCCGTGATAGTAGGGAGCGTTGTTGCGGGTGCAGACCTCGGTGACGAGCAGGCCGTAGGCTTCCATGGATGAGCAGGCACGATCGGGGAAGCGGCAGGGGGCGGGATGGGCGCACGTTTTACACACACGGCAGCCGCCGGCACCCAGACAGAGAGCGCTTGGATAGAGCGCACGCAGCTGAACGGCAAAGGTGTGCAGCGCCGCGCGATGGCGGCTTTCAATGCCCATCATGCCTTCATAGTCGAACGAGTCTTCCAGTTGGCCGGTGGTCTGCAGGAGCAGGCCGCTTTGATAGGGCTTCATACGGGCGGCGCACTGTTCCAGTGTGCCGCATTCCGGCGGACACGTCCAGTTTTTGCCGTAGGCGTGGCATTTATCGGAGGCACACATGGCGCGCACCTCCTCATGCACCTCCAACGTGGTGACATTCAGCGGCGCGGCAGTGGTGAAGCCGGCATCCAGCGCCATGGCGCAAAGTTCTTGTTCGGTTTTCACAGGTCGTCCTCCTCCTCAAAGGCCATGCGGTCGACGTATTCATCCTGAAATTCGGGCAGACTTGCCAGCTCAAGGAATTCAGTTTCGGCGGCAAGGCGCTCGGCGCGGGCCATGGCGGCCTCACTGGCTGCGGCCATTTTGACGCCGCTGCCGGCGGCATTGCCGACGGGCGTGATCTTTGACAGCAGACACGGTGGGATCATGCCGATGCGGCAGGCGGAGGCCGGACTCAGGTAGTTGCCGAATGCGCCGGCGAGATAGACGGTTTGAATGTCGTCCGGCGTGACGCCGAACTGTTTGGCCATAAGCTCGATCCCTGCGCGAATGGCGGCTTTGGCAAGCTGCACCTCGCGCACGTCTTTTTGTGTGAGCACAACGTCGCCTTGCAGGCGGAGGGCCTTGAGACCGTTTATCTGTGTCCACTGGTCGGAGGTACCAACGGTGTCGTCCATGCGGCCGGTGGGGTCGATGAGACCGGCGTCCAGCGCGCAGGCCACAGCGTCGAGCAGACCGGAGCCGCAGAGGCCGGCGGCGGTGCTGCCGCCGATCACGGAGCAGCGGAGGCGGCCGTTTTCCAGAGATATGTGGTCAATGGCGCCGTGCGCACCGCGCATCCCACAGTAGATATTGGCACCCTCAAAGGCCGGGCCGGCAGCAGTGGAGCAGGCGATACGGCGGTGCCGGTTGCCAAGCACCATTTCACCGTTTGTGCCGATGTCGATCATCAGGCTGAGCGGCTCAAGGTGGTCATAGTCGGCTGCCAGCAGGCAGCCGACGGTGTCGGCTCCGACAAAGCCCGCGATGTTGGGCAGGATGCGCACCTGCGCGTGCGGGGCAATGGGCAGCAGGCCCGCGGCGGGCACGCGCAGAGCCTCGCGCACGGCGGGCATATAGGGCGGGCGGACGAGCGGGGTGGGGTCGAGGCCCAGCAGCAGGTGGTGCATGGCGGTGTTGCCGACAATGGCGCCGACGGTCACATCGGCAGAGGCGATCCGGGCCTTTTGGCACGCTTCCAGCGTGAGCGCTGCGAGGGCGTCGCGGATGCACTGCTGCATTTCTGCGCCGCCGTTTGCCAGCACGTGCTGGATGCGGGAGATGACGTCCGCGCCATAGGCGATCTGCGGGTTGAGCGCGCTGACGGAGGCCAGCGTTTGACCGCTTTTTCCATCCAGCAGGAAGCCGGCGAGCGTGGTCGTGCCAATGTCAAACGCGATGGCATAGGCATTTTGACCATCGGCGGCCACGGTATTCCGGCCGCTGGTGAGGATGCTGGCGGGAGTGGATTCCGGCAGCGTGACAGTCAGGTCACGGTCGACCCTGGTTTGGCACGCGAGCTGCCAAACGCCGTTTACCTGCACGCGGCATTTGCCGCACGTGCCCTTGCCGCCGCAGGGGGCGTCGGGATGGAGGCCGGCGGCGCGCAGCACCTCAAGAAGCGTTTGGCCAGGCTGCGCCGGGCATGCGCGGCCGTTTATGGTGATGGTGTATGTATTAGCCATTGTGTATGGCCTCCTCTACGATTTTACGCGCAACAACGGCGGCTTCGTAAGCGGTGTCGGTGTAATAGTCTGCGCTGATCTTGCGGGCGTAGGCGGCCGTGACCGGCGCTCCGCCGACCATGATGCGGAAGCGGCCGTAGGCAGAGCTTTTACGCAGAGCGTCCACCGTTTTGCGCATGGCCGGGAGCGTGGAGGTGAGCAGCGCTGACACGCCGACGATGGCGACGGTTTCATCCTGCTCGGCGGCCTGAACAAAGCGGTCTGCAGGAACGTCCACACCAAGGTCAATGACCTCGATACCGGAAAAGAGTACCGTTTGGGCCACGATGTTTTTGCCGATGTCATGCAGGTCGCCGGCGACAGTGCCGAGCACCATTTTTTTGCCGGTGGTCGTGATGGCCGCATCGCCGCCCTCGGCGCGGACGACCTCATAGGCCAGCTTGACGGTGCGCGCAGCCAGCAGCATTTCGGGAATGAAGATCTGCTGCGTTTCAAAGCGGTGGCCAACATCATCCAGCGCGGGCATGATGCTTTGGCAAAGCATGGTTTTAAAATCAATTCCGGCGTCCAGCAGTACTTTGACGCAGGCGGTGATCTCTCTGACATTGCCGTTTGCAACAATGCAAGTCAGGTCCTGAAGTGTATACATATCGGCCTGCCCCCTTATGCTGCGCTGATGCCGAACACCTGCCAGAGCAGGGCGTCGAGCACGGTGCGGTACAGATCATTTTTTTCATTGCTGCGCAGATAGCTGCAATACAGCCGCCAGACGGGCAGCTGCGGCTGTGGCGTCCACACAAGGCCGCGGGCGGCGGCAGGCTGCATGAGCTGCGGAAGCAGCACGCGGCAATGCCCGGCAGCGGCGAGGTCGAACAGACGCGCGCGGTCATAGCCGCGGTAGCGGACGGGCTTGCCGGCACGCTCAAACACACGCTGGAGCTGCGCATCCTCGAGGCAGGCGAACACGGTTTGCGGGTCATCCCATGCGCCGGCAGAGTCATCGGCGGCGAGCAGGCCCAGCGGCACGTTGCGGACGGACCACGAGCCGGTGGTGCTGTCATTGGTGTAGACGCCGGTGACGACAAGGTCGGCTTCGCGCGCGCTGAGGCGGGCGAGGCATTCGCCAGAGGAAAACTCATCGTAAAGAATGTCGATATTTGTCTGCTGCGCGGCAAAGGCGCATAACGCGTCTTCATAGGCAGGCAGTATGCCGGGGGCAAAGGCCAGACGGACGCGCTGGTGATAGCGGCGGCTCTGTTCCTGCATTTCACTGCACAGATGGTCAAGATCGAGAACGATATTGCGCACACGCTCATAAAACATGACGCCGGCGGGCGTTAAAAATGCACCGGAGCTGTCACGCAGAAACAGCTCGGTGTTCAACTCTTCTTCCAGCTGCGAGATGGCTTTGCTGACAGCCTGCCGGGAGATGAACAGGCGGCTGGCCGCACTGACGAAGCTGCGTGTATCAGCAACGGTGAGAAAATATTTCAGTTGACGCAGTTCCATGCGGAGCACCTCCTTTGCGGCGCTGCGTTATTATAGGAGTATCTCATCTTTAATATATAGTGTAGC
>CAKTXB010000079.1 GCA_934630555.1 uncultured Oscillospiraceae bacterium | reverse complement strand
AACGCGTCCTAAAGCGCCTCTTTTCTCCCCATTCTTTTCTGGCAAGGCAGAAAAGAATGGGCCGCCGGAGGCACAGGAGCAGTGCTGCAAACACTGAGGCAAAAGCGGTGGGCAAGCGCCCACCTGCCGACTATGGCAAATCCGCCGGAGTCACGGTGGCACGGCCACCGGGGAAAAAGCGGTGATCTCACACCACGTGACAAAAAATCAAAAACTGATCTGCTCAAGCGCCGCCGGCGAATCACAATCGTGAAGCTCCGCTTCGGGGACCTGCACGATCCGCAGCGCCTCGGGGTGCTGGCGGATGACGCGCGTGCCGCCGCGGTCGCCTTGCAGACGCAGGAGGTCAGGAAAGTATTTTTGCGGGAAGAGGTTGGGATTGCCGCGGGCCTCACCGCTGGCGGCACCGACGATGCAGTCGGGATGCTGCCGCCATTCTGCGACGATTTTGGCGACGGAGGCGCGGGTGAGAAGGGGCTGATCGGACACGAGGTAGAGAATGCCGTCGCAGGCCTGCAGAGCCTTTGTGCCAAGGCGGATGGTATGGCTGACGCCCCAGTCGGGGTGCTCATTGCGCAGGACGGTGCAGCCGCGCTCTGCGGCGCGCGCAGCGACGACATCATACTGCGTGACGACGACGATTTGACAGAACAGGGCCGGGTCGGCGGCGTCGAGGGCATAGTCGATGAGCGGGCGGCCGCGGAAAGGCTGAAGGAGCTTGTTCTGGCCGAAGCGGCGGGCATCGCCGGCGGCCATGACGACACAGCCGATCTGGAGGTCGGACGGATGCATGGGAGTGCCTCCTTTGTCATTTTCTACAAATCAGTATACCCGATTTTTTGCAGAAAAGCCAAGGATTTTCTGCGATGTTCGACAGTTGCGAAAACATTCGTGATACTGAAACTAGAATCATGGTTTTTCTTCCTATTTTAAATTGTGGGTGCTATAATGATACAAACATACAAATACGCAGCGGCGGACGGCGGTTTTTTCTGCCAAAGCGCCGAAACGCAGAGGTGGAGGTTGCAGACATGAGCATCGTTGGAACGAGCGAAGTGCGCGTGGACGCATTTGACAAGGCGACCGGGCGGACGAAATATTACGACGATCTTGCGCCGAAGGATGCACTGCTCGTGCGGGTGAAGCACGCGGAGATCGCGCACGGGTTTGTGAAGTCGGTGGATACGAGCGCAGCGGAGAAGATCCCGGGCGTTGTGAAGATCCTGACCTGCTTTGACGTGCCGGACATTCCATTCCCGACGGCGGGCCATCCGTGGTCGATGGACCCACACCATCAGGACGTGCGCGACCGGCTTCTGCTGAACCGCCACGTGCGCTATTACGGCGACGACATCTGCGCGGTCATTGCGGAAAATGAGGTGGCGGCGGCGCAGGCCGTGCGGGCCATTCAGGTGGAATATGACGCGCTGCCGTTCGTTCTGGATGTGCAGGAGGCCATGCAGGACGGCGCACCGCAGCTGCATGAAAAATATCCGAACAATATTCTGAACCATACCTCGGCGCGCATTGGCGACTATCCGGC
Source organism: uncultured Oscillospiraceae bacterium (assembly GCA_934630555.1). GTDB lineage: Bacteria > Bacillota > Clostridia > Oscillospirales > Oscillospiraceae > CAG-170. Next base: position 6,501 of record CAKTXB010000079.1, on the reverse strand, counting down.
GGCCATTCAGGAAGAAGGGCTTGTGAAGGTAGAGGGCTGGTATGACACGCCGACGGTGCAGCACTGTCACATTGAAAACCACGGCTGCTTCTGCCAGGAGGAAAACGGGCGGCTGGTCCTTACGTCGTCAACGCAGATCCCGCACATCATCCGGCGGATCGTTGGACAGGCGCTGGGGCGGCCATGGGGCGATATTCGCATTATCAAACCATATATCGGCGGCGGGTTCGGCAACAAACAGGACGCGCTGTATGAGCCGCTTTGCGCGTGGTGCTGCACGCAGGTGAACGGCCGGCTGGTGAAGATGGACTGCTCCCGGGAGGAAACGTTTGTATCGAACCGCGTGCGGCACGCCATTCGCTTCCACATCATTTCGTGGGTGCGGAAGGACGGCACGATCGCGGCGCGGAAGGTGGAGTGCTTCTCAAACCAGGGTGCGTATGCCTCGCATGGGCATTCCATTGTGGCGAAAGCCATGGGCTCGTTCCCGCAGCACTATCCGTGCGCGAATATGGAAACGGACAGCTACACGGTGTTTACGAACCGGCCGGCGGCGGGCGCGATGCGCGGCTACGGAATGCCGCAGGCGTCGTTTGCCGATGAGGCGAACATTGAGGACTGCGCGGCGGCCATTGGGATGCCGTCGCTGGAGTTCCGGTGGAAAAACCTGATGAAACCGGGCTATGTAGACGGCTTCTCGCACAACGAGCTGTATACGGACTCGTTCCGGCAGTGCCTGGAAAAGGGCATGAAGGACTTTGGGTATGCGCAGAAGCTGGCGGCCTATCAGAACCAGACCGGGCCCATCCGGCGCGGCGTTGGCATGGCGACATTCTGGTACAACACAGCGGTGTTCCCCATTTCGCTGGAAACGTCGTCGTGCCGGCTGCAGCTGAATCTGGACGGCACAGTCAATTTGCAGGTAGGTGAAACGGAGATCGGCCAGGGCGCGGACACGGCGTATGCACAGATGTGCGCCGAGGTGCTGGGGCTGGCGGATTATAAAAAGGTCCACGTGCTGTCGTGTCAGGACACGGATGTGACGCCGACGGGCCTTGGCGCGTATGCGTCGCGGCAGACATATACGGCGGGCTTCTCCATCCGGCAGACGGCGGACATTTTGAAGAAAAAGATCCTGGAATATGCCTGTGAGGTGACGCGGCAGGCGGTGTATAACCTGGACATTCAGGACTCGAGCATTGTGCGTGTGACGGACGGGCGGGTGCTGATGAGCCTGTCGGAGCTGTCGATGACGGCGCAGTATAATCCGGTGCATTCGGAGCATCTGACGGCGGAATCGACGTATACCATCCGCAACAACGCCTACTCCTTTGGCTGCACGCTGGCCGAGGTGGAGGTGGACATCCCGATGTGCAAGGTGAAGCTGCTGAACATCATAAATGTGCATGACTGCGGCAAGCTCATCAACCCGGCGCTGGCCGAGGGGCAGGTGCACGGCGGCATGTCGATGGGCATTGGCTTTGGCCTTTCGGAGCAGCTGCTGTTTGACGCAAAGACGGGGCGGCCGCTGAACAACAATCTGCTGGACTACAAGCTCTCGACATTTATGGACCACCCGAATTTGCAGGCGGAGTTTGTGGAAAACTACGAGCCGACGTCGGCGTTTGGCACGAAGGCGCTGGGCGAGCCGCCCGCGTGTTCGCCCGCACCGGCCATCCGCAACGCCATCAAGCAGGCGACGGGCGTGGGCATTGACCGCTGCCCGATCACGCCGCACGTGCTGTTTGCGGAGTTTACGAAGGCCGGACTGATTCAGGACTGAGGGAGGTATGCGCCATGTATGATATGAAGGCCCTGTATGAGGCATACAGCGTGGAGGAAGCGGTGCAGCTGCGGCTGGAGCACCCGGAGGCGCAGATCATAGCCGGCGGTACGGATGTGCTGGTGCAGATGCGCGAGGGACGCCGCGCGGGCAAGGAGCTTATCTCCATTCAGAAGATCGACGCGATGCGCGGGGTGTCCATTGATGCGGAGAAGAATATCCGCATTGGATCGCTGACGACGTTTTCGCATATTACGCGCGATCCCATCATCATTGAGAAGATCCATGTGCTGGGCGAGGCCGTGGATATGGTGGGCGGCCCGCAGATCCGCAATGCCGGTACGATCGGCGGCAACACGTGCAACGGCGTGACGTCGGCAGACTCGGCTTCGACGCTGTTTGCGTGGGAGGCGATCGTGGAGCTGACAGGCAAAAACGGCAAGCGGTATCTGCCCATTAAGGATTTTTACATCAAGGCCGGTACGGTGGACATTCGGGTGGAGGACGGCGAGATCCAGACGGCCATTCTTATTCCGAAAGCGTCGTATGAGAACACAAAGGGATCTTACCTGAAATACGGAATGCGCAACGCAATGGAAATTGCGACGACGGGCTGTTCGGTGAACTGCCGGCTGTCGGACGACAAAAAGACGTTTGACCGGGTGCGGGTCGCCTATGGCGTGGCCGGGCCGGTGCCGATGCGCGCGCCGGCGGCGGAGGAATTTATAGGTGGCAAGGCCGTGACGGCGGAGAACATTGCGGAATTTTCGCGGAAGGTGCTGGAGGACATCAACCCGCGTGATTCGTGGCGCGCGAGCAAGGCCTTCCGTTTGCACATTGCGGTGGAAATGGCAAGGCGCTGCCTGACAGAATCGGTGAAACGGTGCGGAGGTGACGTGTAATGGCACAGTATCAGCTTGTGAAATGCACCATCAATGGTAAGCCGGTGGAGCAGATGGTGGATGTGCGCGCGAGTTTGACGGATATGCTGCGCAACGACTTCCGGCTGACGTCGGTGAAAAAGGGCTGCGAGGTCGGCGAGTGCGGCGCGTGTACGGCGCTCATTGACGGCGAAGCCATCAATACGTGCCTGTATCTGGCCGTGTGGGCCGATGGTAAGGATATTATCACGCTGGAGGGGCTGATGAATCCGGACGGGTCGATCTCGGACGTACAGCGCGCGTTTATGGAGGAAACGGCCATTCAGTGCGGATTCTGCATTCCGGGGTTCATACTGACTGCGACGGAGATCGTGAATGCAGGCGTGGAATATACGGACGATGAGCTGCGCAAGCTGCTGTCGGGTCATCTGTGCCGGTGCACGGGGTATCAGAATATTTTCCGGGCCGTGAAGAAAACCATGCTGCGGCGGCTGGGGAAGGATGCTGAGGCCGAGGCCGTGCGGTAAACTTGAAGAAAATCTGAAAAGCAAGCGCCTGCGGGATGCAGGCGCTTGCTTTTTTGTGTGGTGGTCAGGAATTTTCGGGAAAGGCGGGCATCCAGCGGCCGAATTTGTAGTAGATGAGGAACATGAGGGAGGACACTGTCCAGGTGACGGGGTAGCAGATGGCGATGGTGAAGTTGCTGGGATGCGGGAAGGTGATGAGAAACAGCATGGCCATACGCAGCACACAAACGCCCATGAGGGTGATGACGGTGGGCTTGACGGCATTACCCGTACCGCGCATGGCGGAGGAGCAGACCTCGGTGAGGCTGAAGAGCGGGTAACAAAAGGCCAAATAATGGACGATCTGCAGGCCATGCTGGATGACGAGTTCATCTTCACAGAACAGCCTGATGAGGGGACGGCGGAGCAGATAGATCGTGACACCGAACAAAACGGAGAGCAGCAGGTGCAAAATAAGGCCGGTGTGGAAGGTCTGGTAGATGCGCTGGCGCTTATGCGCACCGTAATTCTGGCCGACAAAGGTCATAATGGACAGGCCCAGGGCGTTGCTGATGGGCCAGTAGATATTGTCGATCTTCCAAAACGCAGCCCAGGCGGCAACGGTGTCGGTATCGAGCATATTGGTGGCGCGCTGGACGAAGAGGTTCGTGACGCAGTAGAGCATGGACTGGACACCAGCGGGCAGACCGATGGTGAGCATACGGCTGAGCAGGCCGCGATCCATGCGCAGCGTGCGCAGACGCAGGCGCTGCGTGCCCGGCAGACGCAGGAGCGTGAGGAGCACGAGCGCGGCACAGACGAGCTGCGAAAGGGAGGTAGCGATGGCCGCGCCGGCGACCTCCATGTGGAACGTGATGACGAACAGCAGATCCAGCCCTGTGTTCACCGCCGCGCAGACGAGCAGAAAGTACAGCGGCCGCTTCGCGTCACCGAAGGCGCGCAGGACACTGCTGCCCATGTTGTAGATCATGGAGGGGATCATGCCGGCAAAGTACCATTGCAGGTAGTCCATGGAGTACTGCATGGTGTCTTCGGGCGTATCGAGGGCGCGGAGAAACGGTTCGGCAAAAACAATGCCCAGCACGGTGACGATGGCGCCGATCCAGAACGAGAGGAGCATGGCGGTGCGCACAGAGTTTGACACGGCGTCGTGCTCTCCGGCGCCGGAGTGCTGCGAGATGACGACGGCTGCACCGGAGGACAGACCGACGAAGAAGCCGACGATGAGATTGATGATGACAAAGTCGGAGCCGCCGACAGCGGCCAGAGCAGTTTTGCCGACATGTTGGCCGAGGATGATGGCATCGACCATGGAGTACAGCTGCTGAAAGACCGTACCGAGCATGACAGGTAAGAAAAAACGAAGCATTCCGCGCCAGACAGAACCTTCGGTGAGGGAGTTGGATGTGGAATTGGCGGTGGACCGCATAAAAGCGCCTCCTTTCGCAGAGTCGTATGGCCATTATAACGAATCCGCAGAACATTCTCAAGGGGTACGGCAGGAATATTTTTGGAGCGTCAAGAGGCTGTAGGCGTGGCGGGAAATTCTGAACAATCTTTAAATTTCACACGATTCGATTGACATAATATCGAAAGTTCGCTATGCTGAAAAAACAAACGGAGCCCGTGCCCCAGCGTGGGCGGAAAGGAGCAGACGATGCGCAGGTGGATCCTGATATTTTTAGCGCTGGCGATGCTGACGCTCGCTGCGTGCAGCAAAAAGCTGCCGAAGGAGCTGCTCGACGCGGTAACGCCCGCGCCGGTGGAGCAGACCGACCCGGCGGACACGCAGCCGGATACGACACAGACGGGTACGGAGGATGAAAACGACACGCCGGAGCAGAATGCGGATGATTTGACGGAGAAAGCGGAAGATACCGGCGATTTTCTCAGCGGTGAATGGGTGCAGAATGTTCCGGCAGACGCGCAGCGCGTGAGCGTGGACGCGGACGGCGAGGAGATCATGCTGCACACGACGCGCGCCTTGCAGAAGGTGTGGGTCAGCCGGGTGGAATATGACGAGCAGCTGCGCGACTATGTGCGCACGGCGCGCGTGTGGTGGATGGAGCAGTGGGATGCGGATACGCCTCTGGTGCTGCAGATCCACGCGCCGGTGGAGCAGGCGGAGCTGGAGCTGAGCTGGGAGGATGAATTCGGCGAGCGGGCGCGGCGGCTCATTGTGCCGGTGCGCATATATCAAAACGGCGCGGCAGAGGAGAGCGTGCAGCTGCTGCACTATGCTGTGCCCATCATGGCGGCGGATATTACGGATAAGACGCCGGTACACTATGAGCTGAGCGGCGACGGTATGAAGGAAACCGTGGAGTTTGCACAAAGAGCGGCGGAAGGTGCGGCTGCGCCGGTGGCGGTGCTGCGGGTAAAGCGGAGCAGCGTGACGATGGAGCAGCAGATGACGCTTTTGGATGCGCGCTGCTGGGTGGCCGATCTGGATGAAAACGGCGAAGCGGAGCTTTATGTGAGCGGCGATACGGTATCCGGCGATACGCTGACGTATGGCTGGGTGCTTGGCGAGGACGCGCTGGAAAGCGTGATGTTTGCGGAGGAGATCTGCACGCAGGACGCGAATGGCAGTGTCGCCATTGCGGGGCGGATCACACAGATCGAGGACGGCATTGTGACGATGGAAAAGAGCGTTGCGGTGCTGGGCGGCAGCTATGCGGGCACGGCGCTGTTTTATGGCCGGGGCGGCGAGTTTGCGCCGCTGGACGGCGTTTGGACGCTGACGGGCGGCACGGCACTGACACTGCGGCAGGCGCTGGAGGTCAGTTTGGCCGATGGGTCACGGCAGACGCTGGCGGCGGGCACGCAGCTGACGCTGACGGCGACGGATGTGGAAACGATGGCGAATTTTGAAACAGCCAACGGTGTGCGCGGCACACTGGAGCTTGCGCGCGAGCGCGGGTATTCCGGCTGGCTGGTAGAGGGCATCCGTGACACAACGGTATTTGAATGAGAAGGTGCGCCGAAAGGCGCACTTCTTTTTTTGCGCCCCGGCGGGGCGCGCGGGGTGCGGGGCGGAGCCCGGGGGGCCTTGGGTTTGCAGCCTGAAAGGCTGCGCGGGGGTTTACGGGGCTTCGCCCCGGTGGCCTGTTGGTTTTTGCAACCTTACAGGTTGTGCGGTTTGGATTGCAGTGCCTGCAATGGGGTTTACGGGGCTTCGCCCCGGTACCCTGTGGTTTTGGTGTGTTGCAACCCGTAGGGTTGTACGGTTTTTCTGGCAGTGCCTACCAGAGGGGCGGCTCGGCCCCCCTTTCTTTCCCGCGGGGAAAGAAAGCGCCGCCGGCGGTGT
>CAKTXB010000078.1 GCA_934630555.1 uncultured Oscillospiraceae bacterium | reverse complement strand
CAGGCACTGCAATCAAACCGTACAACCTAAAAGGTTGCAAAACCCAAAACCACAGGGTACCGGGGCGAAGCCCCGTAAACCCCCCGCAACCTTCTTGCTGTTTTCCCCATCATGCGCTATAATAGCAGTATCATGAGAGATCGTGCCCGCTGCGGAAAGGAGCCGCCATGCTGCCAGCTGATTTTGAAGCAAAAATGAAGCGCCTGCTCGGCAGCGAGTTTGACGCCTTCCTTGCGTCCTATGACCGCCCGCTTATGCCCGGCCTGCGGCAGGAGCCCGCCAAGCCCGCGCCGACGGACGCGCTTGCCCCGTTTGGCCTTTCCCCCATCCCGTGGGCGCAGAACGGCTTTTACTATGACCCTGCCGCGCGCCCCGGCCTGTCGCCGCTACATGAGGCCGGCGCGTATTACCTGCAAGAGCCCAGCGCCATGGCCCCTGCCGGACTGCTGGACGCGCGCCCCGGCGAGCGCGTGCTCGACCTCTGCGCCGCCCCGGGCGGCAAATCCACGCAGCTCGCCGCCGCCATGGCCGGCCGCGGCCTGCTCGTCTGCAACGAGATAAACCCCAAACGTGCCAGGATCCTCGCCGCCAACATCGAGCGCATGGGCGTTGCAAACGCCTTGGTCTTAAACGAGCACCCGGCGCGCCTCGCCGCGCGTTTTGCAGGCTTTTTTGATAAGATCCTCGTAGACGCTCCCTGCTCCGGCGAGGGAATGTTCCGCAAAGAGGCCGCCGCCGTCACGGGCTGGAGCGAAGAGACCGTCCGGATGTGCAGCCGCCGCCAGCAGGAGATCCTCGATTCCGCCGCCGTCATGCTCCGCCCCGGCGGGCGGCTAGTCTACTCCACCTGCACCTTTGCCCCGGAGGAAAACGAGGGCACCGTCAGCGCGTTTCTGCACGCACACCCCGATTTTTCCATCCGCACCGCCGCTGCGCCGTGGTTTGACCGCGGCCGCCCGGAATGGGCCGCCGATCCTGCGCCCGGGCTGGAGCATACGTTCCGCCTCTGGCCGCACAAGCTGCGCGGTGAGGGGCACTACGCCGCCGTCCTGCAGCGATCCGGCGACGCTCCCGGCGCAGAGCTTCCCCGTGAAGCCGCCGTTCCAATGCCAAAAGAGCTGGCGGAATTTTGCACGCAGACCGGCACGGTGCTGCCCGATGGCCGCCTTGCCGCCTTCGGCCAGACCATCCTGTGCGTTCCGCAGGCGCTGCCGCAGCTGGCCGGCCTGCGCGTGCTGCGCGCGGGATTGGAGCTTGGCGAGGTCCGCAAGGGCCGCTTTGCCCCCGCCCACGCCCTGGCGCTGTGGGGCCGGGGCCCTGCCCAGCGCGCCGCGCTGAGCGAGGAACAGGCCCGCCGCTATCTCTCCGGCGACGTCATCCCCGCCGCCGAACGCGGCTGGTGTGTTGTGACCACGCACGGCTGTCCGCTCGGCTGGGCCAAGGGCGACGGCACGGTACTCAAAAATCACTATCCCAAGGCGCTTCGGCGTCCGCTGTAATTCAGGAGGAACTATGGAACAGTCAGAAAAGACCGTCCTTATCGTAGAGGACGAGCGCGCCATTGTGGAAATTCTCAAATTCAATCTCCAGCGCGAGGGCTACGCCGTGCTGGAAGCCCTTGACGGCGAGGCCGGTCTTGCGCTGGCGCAAAGCGCCGACCCCGACCTCATCCTGCTGGACGTCATGCTGCCCAAAATGAACGGCTTTGACATCTGCAAAACGCTGCGTGAGCAGGGCCGCGTCACGCCCATCATCATGCTCACCGCGCGCGAGGAAGAGTCCGACAAGGTCTTTGGCCTGGAAGCCGGCGCAGACGACTACATCACAAAGCCCTTTTCCATGCGCGAGCTGCTCGCACGCGTCAAGGCCAACATCCGCCGCCGCGCGCTGAACTACGCCGCCGCGCCGGAGGGCCGCGTGCTCACCGCCGGCACGCTCACGCTCGACCCGGCCACCTTCGCCGTCGCCAAGTCCGGACAGGCCGTGGAACTGACGCAGAAGGAATACGACCTCCTTCTGAACCTCATGCGCCAGCCCGGCAAGGTATTCACGCGCGAGGACCTCATGACCAAGGTCTGGAACTACGACTACTTCGGCGATATGCGCACCGTGGACGTCACCGTCCGCCGCCTGCGCGAAAAGATCGAAGACGATCCCGGCAGACCCGTGTTCATCCTCACCCGCCGCGGCGTCGGCTACTACTTTGCCGAGGCATAACAGCCAAGGCGCGCACAGAAAGGAGGTCTGCCCATGCGCTCGCTCCGCATGAAGGTCGTCATGGTCATGGTCATTCTCATTCTGGCCCTGATGACCGTGATCGGCGCGTTTTTGACAAACGGCGTCGGAAATTTCTATATCTCAGAGTTTTACGTGCAGATGGAGCAGACATTCTCCCAGAGCTTCATCGCCCAGCTGCAGCAGCTGCCCGCGCAGTCGGAAAACGCGCCGGAGCGCATGAAAGAGCTGCTCATGGCCCAGGCCGGGCTCGGCATTGACGTGGCCAACCGCAACGTCTACGTGCTGGACGCAAACGGCAGCGTGCTCAGCAGCTCCGACCAGCGGACCGCCGTGTCCGTCACGCCGAACCTGCTTTCCGCCATGAACGGCACCGTCGGGCAGGAGCGCTCCATCACAAACGACTATATGGACCTTGCCGTGCCCATCACGTCGGAAAACAGCAATTATATCGTCTATATCCGCGACGCCAAGACCACCGTGGACGCCCTCACGGGCGAGGTGCTGGGCATCATCCTGCGCGCGCTGGGGTTTGGCCTTGTCATCTGCCTTGTGCTCTCGTTCCTGCTCTCGCAGATCCTCATCACGCCCATCCGCGCGCTCACGACCGGCACGCGGGAGATCGCCGCGGGCGACTTCTCGCAAAAGCTGGCCGTCACCAGCCGCGATGAGATCGGCACGCTCACCAGAAACTTCAACTACATGGCCCAGGTCCTGCAGGATACGCTCTCCGAGGCCGAAAATGAGCGCAATAAGCTCTCCACGCTGTTTTTGCACATGACCGACGGCGTGGTGGCCTTCTCCGCCGCGGGCGCCGTCATCCACTTTAACCCCGCCGCCACGCAAATGCTCTCCCGCAGCCTTGACCCCACCACACGCTTTGACGACGTGTTTGCCGGCAAAGCCGACTTTGACCAGCTGCTCACACTGCACCGCCCGCAATATCTGGAAGCGCAGATGACCGCCGGCTCGCGTGAGCTGGAGCTGTTCATGGCCCCGTTCTCCTCCGGGCAGGAGCAGGGCGGCGTCATGGTCGTCATCCACGACGTCACCGAGCAGCGCCGCAGCGAGCAGTCGCGCCGCGAATTCGTGGCCAACGTGTCGCACGAGCTGCGCACCCCGCTCACCAACATCAAATCCTATGCCGAGACCATCGTATCCGCCGGTGACGACCTGCCGCCGGAGCTGCGCAATAATTTCATGGGCGTCATCATCGGCGAGGCCGACCGCATGACGCGCATCGTGCAGGACCTGCTCACGCTCAGCCGCATCGACTACGGCAAGATGGAAATGAACATCTCCCGCTTCCCGTTCTCCCGTGCCGTCCGGAGCGTCTACGAGGCCGCCAAGCTCAACGCCGAGCAGACCCACGGCCATACCCTCACGCTCGACTGCCCCGACACGCTGCCCGATGTGGACGGCGACCGCGAGCGCATCGAGCAGGTGCTCATGAACATCGTTTCCAACGCCATCAAATACACGCCCGACGGCGGCAAAATTCAGATCACCGCCGGCACGCGCGGCAAGACGGTGTTCGTCCGCGTGTCCGATAACGGCATCGGCATCCCCGAAAAAGACCTGCCGCGCCTGTTCGAGCGCTTCTACCGCGTCGATAAGGCGCGCTCGCGCGAATCCGGCGGCACGGGCCTCGGCCTTTCCATCGCCCGCGAGATCCTGAAAGAGCATAAAGGCGATATTCGCATCGAGTCTGTCTACGGCGAGGGCACGGATGTCACCATCACCCTGCCCGCCGCGCCCGAGCCGGCGTAGCGCCCGCCAAACATTCTGAAAGGAGGTCCGGCCATGCGCCATCGCGTCCGGGAGCTTTTAAAAGATCTGCTCATCATCCTGCTCGCGCTCAGCATCGTGGCGCTCACGCTGCTGGCGCTGCCCGCGCGCACGCTGACGCAGACGCCGTGGCTGGCCTCGCTGCTCGCGCCGCTCACGTCAGTGCTCGGCATGGAGCGCATCGAGCTGACGCAGACGCAGTCGCAGGAGGCTGACCCCGCCGCGTCGCAGCCCATCGCCATCAGCGTCATGGGCGCGGCCGGCCGCAGCAGCATCGGCTATGACACCGCCGCGCTCGACAGCGCCTATGCCGCCCTCGGCAGCCTGCTGGCACAGGCGCTTGACACGGCGCAGCCCGGGCAAAGCAGCACCCGCGCCCGCCTGTATGACGCGCTGCAGGACGCGCAGAGCGTTGCGTTTCTCTATCCCGGCAGCATCCCGGCTCAGGCTGTCGCGGCGTGGCTCGGCGCGGAGCTGCCCGACAATGCCCCCGCCGCATGGCTGTATGCCTTGAGCGTGCAGGATGGCGCCGTACAGCTCTATCTGCTCGGTACAGACGTATGGGTCTATTCCACGCAGCTGCCTGCCGACGCGCTCACGCAGGCGCTGTCCGCCTACCTGCCCGACGGCAGCTTCTTCGCCTTTGAAAGCGCCGAGCCGCTCTACGCGCAGCTTGACAGCTGCACCCTCCTGCCCGGCACGAGCCCCACGGTCTATGCCGCCGCCGGGCAGAACCCGTGCGACAGCCGCTTCGTCACCACGCTCGCCTCTGCGCTCGGCTTTAACCCCTATGGCGACGCCAGCTACACCGACGATGCAGGCAACCGCTACTTCACCGAAACAGCCTGTTCCCTGCAGATCTATACCGACGGCCGCCTGCGCCTGCGCAGCCGCGACGCGGCGCGCTTCCCCGCCGGCGCCACAGCCGACAGCCAGATCAGCGCCGCCCGGGCGCTGCTCACAACGCTGCTGACCGGCGTCACAAGCGACGCGCGGCTCTATCTCACCGGCACCGCAAGCACCGAAGACGGCAGCGGCACAGTCTATACGTTCGACTACGTCCTTTCCGGCCTGCGCATCGCGCAGACCAGCGGCTCAGGCGCGCGCGTGACCATACAGGATGGCCACATCACCGAGGTCGACGCCCTGCTGCGCAGCTATACGCTTACGGAAAACACTCTCACGCTCCTCCCGGCGGCGCAGGCCGCCGCCATCACTCCCGCGGGCACGCAAATGCAGCTGTGCTACGCCGCAGGCGGTACACAGCAGCTCACCGCTGGCTGGACCGACTAGGGTGTATTCTTCCAACGCCCAACGCACCCGGTCAGCGGGCCTTTTCACGCTGCGCCGCACCATTTTTCCTTGAAATACGCCAGTATCCCTGCAAAAAATGTCTTGTCCGGCGCAAACAAACACAAGCAGAAAGGAGGCGGCGCCATGCCGGTTTCCAAGCTCAAAAACCTCATCCTGCTCATTCTCGCGCTGGCCACGGCGTTTTTGCTGGCGCTGGTCGTGCCGCTGCGCTTGTCGCAGACGCACAGCGAGCAGCGGCTGCATGAACAGCTTGAGCAGCTGTTTGCCGCCTCCGGCATCCAGCTCACGACCCAGCACCTGCCGCAAAGCCGCCAGCTGTGCGTCATAGAAGCCGGCGGCATCCAGACCGCCGCCTCCACTGCCGCCACGGCCCTGCTCGGCCAAACGGTCCTGCTGGAAGAAGACTCCACGCGCTATACCCTCCACTATACCTCTGCCGCCGGCATATGCAGCTTTTCTCCGGACGGCAGCTTTTCCGCCGCGCTCACCGGCGTCACTGCCTCCGGCGCGCCGCTATCGCACGCCAAAGACCTGCTGCGCCGCATGGGCTACGAAGCCGCATCCATCGAAGCCCGGCCACGCGCAGACGGCGGCACCGACATTGTCAGCACCCAGTCCGTGCTGGACGTTCCCGTCCTTTCCGGCACGCTCACGCTGTCCTATGACGCCTCCGGCGCGCTCACCGCCCTCACCGGCAGCTTTTTCCCCGCCGATGAGCTTTTGCGCGTGGGTGACAGCGTCAGCTGCTCGTGCGCCGACGCGCTCGTGGCGCTGCTTTCCCGGCGCGATACGCTCGGCTGGGTGGGCAGCAGCGTCACCGCCATGACGCAGGGCTTTCGCCGCGCCGATTCCGCCTCCGCCGCCGCGCGCCTCACGCCCGTCTGGCGCATCGACACCGACGCCGGCTCGTTTTACGTCAGCGGCGTCACCCGCGAGGTCACGCCCGCCGGCGACTGATTTTGGAAGCGTTTGTAAAATTTTTGCATACTTTCCCGGAATTGCGGATCCCCCGGCATAAAAACGGACATACTATCTGTTTCTGCTTTGTCATTTTTTCTTTACATTTTCTTCAGAATGTGCTATCCTATGCACAGCGTGCCGGAAGTTCTTCCAGAACGCGCGGCGTGCTGTTTCCATGCTTTGACTCTGCTAATTCGTCAAAAAGCGCAAACACTGCTATTACAAAGCATTGCTCTGCGTTTCAAAACGCTTCAAAACTCTTACCAAAGAGGGATTTCATTTGATTCAATATGAAGTAAAGGGCGCAAAGCCCCTGCACGGGACCGTCACCATCTCCGGCGCCAAAAACGCAGCCGTCGCCATTCTCCCGGCCACGCTGCTCGTAGACGGTGTCTGCCGCATTGAAAACGTTCCCGACATTTCCGATGTCCGCCTGCTGCTGGAGATCCTTTCGGATATGGGCGCACGCATCCAGCGGCTGAGCCGCAATACCCTGCAGATCGACTGTTCCCATGTCCACAATACCACTGCGCCCATCGACCTCGTGCGCCGCATCCGTGCGTCGTACTATCTCATCGGCGTGGAGCTTGGCCGCTTCGGCCATGCGCGCGTGGCCATGCCGGGCGGCTGCAACTTCGGCGTCCGCCCCATCGACCAGCACATCAAAGGCTTCGCCGCCATGGGCGCGACCGTGGAGCAGGCCGACGGCTACGTCTGTGCCGACGCGCCCGAGGGCGGCCTGCGGGGCGGCCATGTGTACCTTGACATCGTTTCTGTCGGCGCCACCATGAACATCCTGCTGGCAGCCGTGCTGTCCAACGGCATGACCGTCATTGAAAACTGCGCCAAAGAGCCGCACATCGTCGACCTTGCCAACTTCCTCAACGCCATGGGCGCGCGCATCACCGGCGCAGGCACCGACGTCATCAAGGTCCGCGGCGTGCAGAGCCTGCGCGGCGGCTTCTACTCCATCATCCCCGACCAGATCGAGGCCGGCACCTACATGACCGCCGCGGCAGCCGTCGGCGGCAGCGTGCTCATTGAAAACGTCATTCCCAAGCACCTTGACTGCATCACGGCGAAGCTGCGTGAAATGGGCGTGCGCGTCACAGAATATGACGATTCCATCCGTGTGGAGTCCGTGCGCCGTCTGCGCCGCGCCAATGTCAAAACCATGCCCTACCCCGGCTTCCCCACCGATATGCAGCCGCAGATCGCCGTGTGCATGGCTCTGGCCGAGGGCACGAGCATCATCACCGAAGGTATCTACGATAACCGCTTCCGCTATACCGGCGAGCTCAACCGCATGGGTGCCAGCATCCAGGTCGAAAGCAAGACCGCCGTCATCGACGGCGTGCCGCAGCTGCACGGCTGCGCGGTCCGCGCGTGCGACCTGCGCGCCGGTGCCGCCATGGTCATCGCCGCCATGGCCGCCGAGGGCCTGAGCACCATCGAAGACGCGCACTACATCGAACGCGGCTATGAAGACATCATCGGCAAGCTCACCAGCCTCGGCGCACAGATCCGCCGGGTCGAGGTCAAGGAACGTCATAAAGAAGTCCAATCCGTAGGATAAGCTGAAAAATTCCCCGCTGCCACCCGGCAGTGGGGATTTTTTATTTGCCCCCGGCGGATTTTGCCATAGTCGGCAGGCTTGCGCCCGTCACCGCTTTTTGCTGGTCGCACCTGCGGTGCGAGGGCACCGTTTTTGCCTCAGTGTTTGCAACACTGCACCTGTGCCTCCGGCGGCCCATT
>CAKTXB010000077.1 GCA_934630555.1 uncultured Oscillospiraceae bacterium | reverse complement strand
ATCGGTGAACAGCGAGTACACCCACACCAGGCAGTGGTCCTTCGGCTGCTCACGGAACTGCGGCTGACGGTTGATGGTCCAGCTCATGAGCCAGCTGGAATCCTTCACCGTCACAATGCCGCCGGTAACGACCTTGCCGGTGAACGGGTCGCGCTTGCAGATGTTCTTGATATAGGGGATGATGCGCTGGTCCAGCGTTTCCACGGTGGCGCTCATCCAGTTTGTCTGCTCCGGGTCGTGGCAGAACTTGTCAGGATGGCCGAAAGACGGATCCTGCGCCGCGATCTTGCGCCACATATCCCAGCCGCCGCCGGGCTTCAGCTCCGTGTTGAACACGGCCGGCGTATCCTGCGAGCCCATGGACGAATTCTCCACGCAGCCGCCGTTTGTGATGAACACCAGATCGTTCTCCGTCAGGTCGATCGCGTCTTCCTTGCCGTCCTGCAAAATATCAATGCGCGTGGCGACCTTGCGGTCCGGGCGGCAGTCAAATTCCACATTTGTGACCTGCACGCCATAGTGGAACTGCACACCGAAGCCCTCGAGATATTTGAGCATCGGCAGGATCATGGACTCGTACTGGTTATAGCGCGTAAAGCGCAGGGCCTTGAAATCCGGCAGGCCGCCGATGTGGTGGATATACCGCTGGATATACAGCTTCATTTCCAGTGCGCTGTGCCAGTTTTCAAAGGCGAACATCGTGCGCCAGTAGAGCCAGAAGTTCGAGTTCAGGACCTCGTCGTCAAAGAAATCGGTGATCTTCTTGTCCTGAAGTTCTTCGTTCGGTGTGAAGAAAAGCTTCATGATCTCCATGGCGCCCTTATCGGAAATGTCAAACTTGCCGTCGGTATGCGCATCCTCGCCGCGGTTCACGGTGGCGCGGCAGAGCGAGTAGTTCGGGTCTTCCTTGTTCAGCCAGTAGTACTCATCCAGCACGCTCACGCCCTCGGTCTCGATGGACGGGATGGAGCGGAACAGGTCCCACATGACCTCAAAATGGTTGTCCATTTCACGGCCGCCGCGCATGACATAGCCAATGTTTTCAAACTTCCAGCCGTCGCACGCGCCGCCGGCGCGCTGCTCTTTTTCCAGAATGTGCACATGACTGCCCTTCATCTGGCCGTCGCGGACCAGATAGCACGCTGCCGTCAGGGCGGCCAGGCCGCTGCCTACGATATAGGCAGACTTTCCATCCACGCCCGCCGGCTTCTTGGGGCGTGCAAAGGCTTCGTAATTACCGCTTGAATAATACATAATGTTCCCTCCAAAATTCGGTTCGTGTGTATTGTTTTCCTTCTGTGCCCGTATCATACGCCCGCAGCGGCACGAAAACAATGGGCAAAAAGCGTCCTGTGATGAAAAGCTTATCACAGGACGCTTCTTTGTAAAAATTTTTATCATTCTGCCGAATTTGATGGATTTTTGTCCGTGCGCAGACGCTCCAATGCCGCGCGGACATTGCCGTGCATGACAAGCTCCAGCCGCTCCACCAGCACCTTGGGGTCGGCCTTCATATCGGTCTTGATCCAGTCCAGCATAAGGCCCACGAATGCGTATTTGTAGACAGTCGCGATAAATGCCTTGTCCTCCGGCCGGACGGACATCCCCTGCGCCTGCTCTTCCACCACGCCCTCCAGAAGATCATACGTCAGGCGGTAGAGATAGTTTTCCACCTGCTCCCGGCTCACGGAGCGGTAGACGTTCAGGATGAAGGGCTTGTTCTGCAGCACGGCCTCAAAGATCTGCAAAAGTCCCTGCTGCCAGGTGTCGTAGGTCTTTTTGCCCGCCAGTGCGCGGCTGGCATCCTCCTCGCATGACCACTCGATCAGGTCATAGATGTCCTTGAAATGGTAGTAGAACGTCATGCGGTTGATGCCGCAGTCGTCGGTTATATCCGTGACGGTGATCTTGCTGAGCGGTTTTTGCAGCAGCAGATTTTTAAGCGACGCTTCCAGCGCCCGTTTGGTCACCTGAGACATGGGCCTCACTCCCCTGTTGTTTGACTCATGATACCATGTTTATTCGCAATTTGCAAACAGGAAAATGCTTGCATTCTCCCGTAATTCCTGTATAATGGAACAAATAGATTGCAAAAGGAGAAACTGCCATGCCGGAACAGCCCAGCCAGATCCCCCAGATCGACAGCCGACTGCGGCATAACATTCTGCGCCTGCCGCGCAGCGTTTATCAGGCCAGCGGCATTGTCATCTATGGACGCCGTATCAAGAGCTTTGTGTTCACAACGGACCTTGCCATCATCCGCAACTGCGACGCGGACGCGGTGTTCGCCGTCTACCCGTTCACCCCGCAGCAGGCCATCAGCGACGCGCTCATCAAGGCCTCGTACATCCCGGTATTCTGCGGTGTGGGCGGTGGCATTACAAAGGGTCTGCGCACCGTGTCGCTGGCCAAAGACGTGGAATCGCAGGGCGCGATGGGCGTGGTTTTGAACGCGCCCATCTCTGACCTCAACCTGATGGCCGTGTCAAAGGCCGTCGATTTGCCGGTTATCATCACGATCACGCGCGAAGATACAGACATTCAGGCACGTTTGGACGCGGGGGCCTCCATTCTGAACGTTGCCTGCGCGCAGGCAACGCCGGACGTTGTGCGTAAGATCCGTGCGCAGTTCCCGGGCGTGCCTATCATTGCCTCCAGCGGAAATACGGAGGAAAGCATTGCTGAAACTGTAGCCGCCGGAGCAAATGCCATCACCTATACCCCGCCATCCACACAGCAGCTGTTCCGGCAGGTCATGTCGTCATACCGCGATTGATGCATTCAGATCATGGAAACCGCATCTGCAATTTTTTATTTTGCAGACGCGGTTTTTAATCTGCTCGCTAAAGATAATGAGAGAAGCCTCGCCGCCTTTAGGGCGGTGGGGCTTCTTTGTCAGTTCAGCCAAGCGTGCCGTTTGGAGCAGCTCCGAGCCAGTACTCAACGCCGATGGCAACGATGACGACGAGCAGTGACACGATGAAGCCATGCAGCATCGGCTTTGCGCCGGACTTGCAGAGGGCTTTAAAGCTGGTGTTGAGGCCGATGGCGGCCAGTGCCGCGACCATGAGGAATTTGCTGACGCTCTTGAGCGTGGCGGCAAGCGCTGCCGGGATGAGGCCTACGCTGCACAGAGCCGACATAGTAAGGAAACCGAGGATGAACCACGGGAATACGGACTTCATGCGCACCTGCACGGCCGCACCGGCGGCCGCCTCTTTCTTTTTAAGCCGCAGCTGGATGGCTGCGAATACGAGGACTGTGGGGATGATAGCGAGTGTACGGGTGAGCTTGACCATGGTAGCAAAGTCGCCGGCAGCCTCGCTGAAGGCATAGCCAGTGGCGACAACGCTGGAGGTATCGTTGACGGCAGTGCCGGCCCAGAGGCCGAAAGCGGCATCGGACAAGCCCATCCAGCGCCCAAAAATTGGGAATAGCAGGATCATGGCCATATCAAAGAGGAACGTCGCTGACATGCCGTAGGCAATGTCAAGGTCGCTGGCCTCAATGACCGGGGCGATGGCGGCGATGGCAGAGCCGCCGCAGATGCCTGTGCCGGCATTGATGAGGCTGTATGTTTTCCAGTTGAGGCCCAATGCCCTGCCGATGAGCGAGCCGAGGCCGAAGCATGTGGCCAGCGTGAAGAGCATGACGGTGAGCGAAAAGCGGCCAACCGTAAGGACCGTTGTCAGGTTCAGGCTGGCGCCGAGCAGAATGATGGCAAATTTCAGTATTTTTTTGGAGGTAAATTTGATGCCCGGTGCAGTTGCTGCATTGGGCGCATAGAAGCGGTTAACGAGCATTCCGAGAAACAGCGCTATAACAGACGCGCCGATGAGCTCAAGGCCGGCGGCAGCTTCCAGGGATTCCAGCCCCTTGGCAATGGCGGCCAGCACGAGCGCCATTGCGACGCCAGAGAGATATTGGACGATTTTTTTCACGTTTTCCACGCTCCTGTTGCAATTTGCCTTTATTATAGGGTCGCAGTATAATAAAGTAAAATTATATTTTAGAATGATATGATTCCTAACAGTTATCAGGAGGTGTGCATGGAACAGAAGCTGGAAACATTTTTGACACTGTGCCAGACGATGAACTATCGCCGGGCTGCGGAAGCGTGCAGCCTGACACAGCCAGCGGTGACAAAGCAGATCCAGGCCTTGGAGGCCTATTACGGTGTACGGCTGTTTACGTATGACGGACGGCGGCTGCAAAAAACGCCGCAGGGCGAGCTGCTGGAGCAGTATGCCTACAGCTGGCGCTACAATGCCATGCAGCTGCGCCAGGCGCTGACACAGCCGCAGAAAATGGCGCTGCGCATCGGCGCGACAAAGTCCATCGGGGATTATATTCTGCTGCCGGAGATCCGGCGCTTTTTACAGCAGCCGGAGCATGAGCTCTTTTTTACGGTGGACAACACTGCCCATCTGCTGGAGCAGCTGGAAGCCGGAGCACTGGATTTTGTGGTGTTGGAGGGCGTTTTTGACAAACAGCGCTATGAACATTTTCTGCTGCGCAATGAGCCGTTTATCGGCATATGCGCGCCCGAGCACCCGTTCAGCGGCCAAACAGTCACGCTGGAGGCCGTGTTTGGGCAGCGGCTCATTCTGCGGGAACCCGGGTCCGGCACGCGCAATTTGCTGGAACAGGCGCTTCACGCGGTGGGCTATTCGACGGCTGTCTTTGCGGGGCGGGTATGCATCAGCAGCTTTAAGCTCATCCGGGAGCTGGTGCGCGATGGCTGCGGCGTCAGCTTTCTGTATGAAGCCGTTGTGGGGCAGGAAGCACAGTTTGGGCACTTTTGGTGTCCGCCGCTCACGGGGGCGCATGAGCTGAACGTGGTGTATTTAAAGCACACAGGTGCTGGCGGGCTGGCACATGAATTTTTGGGAGGTATTTGAAAACGAGCCGCGGGAAAAATGATTTACCGGCGTACGCATGAAAACGCCCCGCGGGGGTCTCCCCCGCGGGGCGTTGGTTTTTTTGTTTAGAACGCAACGTGCAGGAACAGGGCTACACCGCAGAGGATGATAGCAAGGGGCACATAGATATAGCGGCCGACGCTGTACCAAAGCTTGCCGCGGTGTTTGGTGCTGCCGGTGTTGACGGCAGCAAGGAGCTCGTCCTTTTTCATGACGTAGAACCACGAGATGGCACCGAGCGTTGCGCCGATGGGGATGATGTAGATAGAGACGAGATCCATCCACGGGCCCCATTTGGAGATCGGCTCCATGGTGAGGCCGATGCCGAGGCACAGAACGCAGAGGATGCCAAGCACGGCGGTACGGCTGAGCTTGGGAAATTTATGCAAAAGCGATTCTGCCACAGCTTCAAACATATTCTGCAGGGAGCTGACGCCGGCAAAAATCATGGCCAGATACAGGATAATGGCAAACACGCGGCCGAATGGGATGTCCTGCAGGATGGTAGGCAGCGTGACAAACAGCAGGCTCGGGCCTGCACCGACATCGAGACCGTAGCTGAAACAGGCCGGGATGATGACGAGCGCGGCCACGACGGCGGCGATGGTGTCAAAGATGGCGGTATGGCGCGCCATGCCGACGACGTCTTCCTCTTTGGAGAGATAGGCGCCATAGACGATCATGCCGCTGCCGGTAACGGAGAGGGAGAAGAATGCCTGCCCCATGGCCCAGATCCAGATCATGGGGTTTTTGAGCGCCTCCCAGCGCGGGGTGAACATGAAACGGTAGCCCTCGGCTGCGCCGGGCAGGAACGCTACGCGGACGGCAAGAACAAGGAAAATGATGAAAAACAGCGGCATCATGATCTTGTTCGTCTTTTCGATGCTGTGCGCACCGAGATAGAGCGTGAGCAGCGTACCGACCACGACGATGATGTGGTAGGGAATAACAGAATACGGCTGCTCGGAGAACGAGGCAAACCATGTGGCTGTATCGGCGGTCATGAGCGTGCCGACAAGCGAATCAACGAGCGCCTTGAGGATGTAGGTGACGATAACGGCATAGCCCAGTGCAATGCATAAAGAGCCTGCCAGCGGCAGCCAGCCAAGGACACCGCCGGTCTTCCCTGCCGCCTTGCCGCGGGTGGCCCAGGCATTTTCATACGCGCCCAGCGTGCCCGTGGCCGCGCGGCGGCCCATGGCAAACTCTGCCGGGAGGCCGACATAGCTGAAAATGCAGATGAACAGCAGATAGATCAGCAAAAACGCGCCGCCGCCATTGCTGCCCATTTTATTGGGGAAGCCCCAGACGTTGGCCATGCCGACTGCCGAGCCGACGGAGGCGAGGATAAAGCCCCAGCGGCTGGCAAAGCTCTTGGTATTCTTGTGATGTCTCATGTGTGTTACCTGACCGACAAAAAAACCGCGCAAGCGAACTGTCTGCGCGGAAGCGGTCTGCTCTCTTTCCGAATTCTGGGCACTCAGCTTGCCCGATGTCTTTTTCATTTTAAAGCACTGCGGGAAAAAAGTCAAGACCATACTGCGCAGATGCACTAAGGCGAGCCATATTTTGATTTTACTTTTTGGGCGTTTTGTTGTATACTGAGCATAGATTTGGATTGGGAGGATGGATCTATGGAGTTTGCAATTTCCCAGGAAATACGGGCGCGCATTGACGCGGTGCATGGGCAGGGCTGCAACTGCTGTCAAGCGGTTTGTGCAGCATTTGCCGAGGAGTTCCGTGTGCCGCAGGACGAGGTCCTGCGCCTTGGCGCGGGATTTGGCGGCGGCATGGGCTATTATGGGCTGACGTGCGGTGCGCTGGCCGGCGCAGCGATGGTGTTCAGCAGCCGATACGGTTCGGATTTTGCCGGAAATGCGGCGTATAAGCGCGAATTTTATGCAGCTGTGAAGGCGCTGGCCGGAGCGTTTGAGCAGCGCGCAGGTGCAGCGACGTGCACAACATTACGAAAACTGCGTGCTGAGCAGCAGGGTCTGAGCTGCATCGAGCTGATGTATCTGGCGGCGGAGTTGACGACAGAGTTTCTGGACAAGTATCAGGACATTCTGCACAACTGAAGCAAAACAAAGTCCGGCAGTGGTCTGCGGCTTTTCACCAGTGCGGGTTCCTTTTATATATCCTTCAGCGCATAGTACACATCCCGCCTGAGGTGCGGGCCGCTGCCGGGATACCGGCTATGCAGATGCTCCAATGCGGCTTTTCTGGCTTTGGTCACACCGTCCGGTGGGAGCATTTCGCGCAGACCCAGTTCGTCCGCAGGCAGTTTTCGTAGCCGAACATGCCGTTGGTATGACCGAGGATCGCGCGGTCTTTCGCGCTGAGCGTACGGAAAAGCTGCTCCAGTTCCTCAGGTGTGAGGGTGTGCTGGTCGAGCAGCAGCCATGCAAGCGGATCATCGTCTGAATCGTTACCCGAAAGCGCAGAGATAGAAAGCGGCTTCGTCTTGCAGCCGGTCATCTGCGCAGCTTTTTCAGCAGAAACGCCAAGCGTCTGTGCAACTTCATCCGGGAAAAGCGTCTCCTCCTTGTGCAGCCGTTGCGCCTGCTTGATCCGCTGCATTTCGTCCTTGGGCAGTGCCGCCGCACCGAGGTTTGTCTCCAAATAGCGGTACATCTTGTCACGCAGAAACGGATGCAGATATGTTGTCAATTTTCCGCGATCCTCGTCATACGCCCCGGTGAAAAGGCGCTCACAAAGCTCTAACGCGCCTTCGGCACACAGCTCACCCAGCGTTTCTTTGTCTGCACAGCCAAAGCTCTGCGCTGCGTCCTTTGCAACAGAAGCGATGAACCCTTGCATTTGCAGATACTACAAGTAGAAAGGTGCGTGCCGCGAAAAACGTGGTGCGCACCTTTACTTTTTGATTCGGAGGAGATTTTTTGACAGGAAACACACCACTAAAACTGATTTCCATGAGTGAAATCAATGCGGAGGAGGTGCAATGGCTCTGGTATCCTTACATCCCGTTGGGCAAGCTGACGATCCTTCAAGGCGACCCCGGCGAGGGCAAAACGAGCTTCATTCTCGCTGTCATTGCAGCGCTGACGCGCGGCGATCCGCTGCCGGAGTGTGAACGGGCGGCGGAGCCGATGAACGTGATCTACCAGACCGCCGAGGACGGTCTGGCGGATACCATCAAGCCGCGATTAGAAAGCGCAGGCGCAGACTGCACGCGCGTGCTGGTCATCGACGAGAGTAAACGCGAGCTGACACTCTGCGACGCAAGGCT